>JAHELM010000067.1 GCA_024644185.1 Rhodospirillales bacterium
CCGGTCAATTGCAGTGCCATCAGGAAATCGGATGCCGTGCGCACGCCGCGCGCCAGGTTGTTCGGCATGTCGATCACGGTGGGCCTGCCGGCGCCGGCGGCCATCGCCACATGGTCGAAGCCCATGGCCAGCGCGTCCTCCAGCGTCACCGTGCCGCCGAAGCGCACGCCGCCGAACAGGGCGAATTGTGCGCGCCGTTCCAGCAGCAGGCGGATCAGTTTCAGGAAGTTCTTGTCCCAACGCACGGTGATGCCGTATTCGGCGACGCCGCCGAAGCCGGCCATCACCCGCTCGTCCAGGTTCTCGTACAGCGCCTGCACGTCGCGCACCGGCTGGAACGGTACCCGGCCACCCGTCGCCGTGACTCCGGCCAGTTCCTCCGGCAACGGCTCGATCTTCAGCCCGTCGATGCCGACGACCGTGTGCCCGTCATTCATCAGGTGATGCGCCAGGGTGAAGCCGGCCGGCCCCATCCCGACCACAAGAACGCGGCGGCCGCTGTCGGGGCGGGGCAGGGGGCGGCGCAGGTTCAGCGGGTTCCAGCGGGTCAGCAGGGAAAAGATCTCGAAGCCCCAGGGCAGGCCCAGAACGTCCTTCAGCGTGCGCGTCTCGACCTGTGGAATATCAACCGGGTTCTGCTTCTGGTAGATGCACGATTTCATGCAGTCGTTGCAGATGCGGTGGCCGGTCGCCGGCAGCATCGGGTTGTCGACGACGATCATCGCCAGCGCGCCGATCGGTCGCGATTCGGCCTTCAGCTTCTGGAACTCGGAAATCTTTTCTTCCAGCGGGCAGCCGGCGAGCGTCACGTCGAAGGGGTTCTTGCGGAACGGGGCCGGGGCGGTCTCGCCGGGTTTCTGTTTTTCGCGCAGGCCGCGGGCACAGGAATCGCGGCCCTGCTTGTGGCACCAGATACAGTAGTTCGCCTCGCTCAGGGCGTGGGTCAGATCGGCCCCGCGATCGGTCAGGGCGAAGCCTTCGCGCCGGCGCTGCCTGTCTTCCGGCAGAGTGTGGCAGGTGAATCCGGCGCTGTCGTCGCTCGCCATGCCGTGAACCAGGTGTTCCATATCCAGCTTGTACGGCTCCTTGAACAGCGCTCCGCCGCCATGCCGCGCCCGGCCCTGTTCCGTCAGCACTGCCCAGGCCGCATAGGCTTCCGCCGCCGCCAGAGCCTCGCCATGCGCCGCCTCATCGGCTTCCCAGCCGGCGACGGCGCGGGCGAAGGCCAGCTCGTCCACCGCGCCGCCCAACAGCGCCGCCATGCGCGCGGTCACCGCCGCGCCATCCAGCGCCGCGGCATTCTCTGGCTTGGTTTTCTTGAGCGCCCGGCGCTGCACGAAATTGCGCTTCACCTCGTAAAGCGGCGCCAGTTCGTCATGCCGGCCCGACAGCGCCGCCAGATCCGCCTCGATGCCGAACAACCCGGCGAGGAATCGCTCCAGATGCGGGGCGACTTCCAGCAGCAGTTCCGATTCGTCGAGTGGCGTGAGAGCGTCGGGAGCGGCGCGCCCAGCCGCAAGCCGGGCCCGCAATTCCCCGTCCGCGCTGCCCAGGGTATCGAGAAACGCCGTGTCGAGACGGGCCAATCCGGCCGCGTCGTACAGGTCGGCGAAAGACAGTCCGTGGCGCAGGGTCAGCATGGAATTCAGCCTTTCGGTTCGCGGTCCGCCATCCGTCGTGACGGCGCAAGGCCGCGATTGCTCAGCTCTGCTCGCGCCCGACCAAATTCACGGTACGTCTTCCCGGGCGCGGGAAAAATGACAAAGGTCAAAAAGAATCAAGATGCCGGCCGCCCGGCGGGACGTTCCATTCGCGCAAGTCCTTCCAGGGCGTCGGGAATCGCCGCGAAGGTATCGACCACCAGGTCGGCGCCCAGATCCGTGGCGGCCAGATCGCTATATCCGTAACTCACGGCGATTGCGCGGACCCCGGCATTGCGTGCCACGGCCACGTCATTGCGGCTGTCGCCGATCATCACCGCGGCGTCGGGTTCCGCGCGCAGCAGCCGCAGCGTGCCCAGCAGATGCCCGGCGTCGGGCTTGCGAACGGGCAGGGTGTCGCCGCCGACGATCGCCGCGAAAAAACCGGCCAGACCGAGGGCCTCGAGAATTGTCACCGCCGCCGCTTGCGGCTTGTTGGTGCAGACCGCCAACCGGTGTTCGGCCTCGGCAAGCGCCGCAAGTGTCCGGGCAACGCCGGGATAGGGCACCGTCCGCTGCGTCATCGCCGCGCCGTACAGCGCATGGTATTGCCGAACCCGCCCCTCCATGTCGTCGGGCAGCGCGCCGGTCGCCTCGTAGGCACGGCGCACCAGTGTGGGCACGCCGTCGCCGATCATGCCGACGACCTCGCGGAGTTCCAGGTTTCGCCGACCCTCGGAGACAAGCAACTGGTTTACCGCGGCATGCAGGTCGGGTGCGCTGTCGATCAGCGTTCTGTCGAGATCGAATACCAGGGAAAGAGGGCGCGATCGCATGGTTCGGTTTGTGCAAGAAATCGCAACAAAGCGCAACTGTCCGCAACACAAAGTGACTTGGCGCGGGGCGGCGGCCTGTGGCACTGTCCGCCGCCATGCGAAACAGCTTACCGACTTGCCCCGTGCGGCGCCATGACCGGTAGCGATCTGGCGGTCATCCTGCTTGCCGCCGGCAAGGGGACGCGCATGAAATCGGACATGCCGAAGGTGCTGCACCTTCTGGCTGGACGGACACTGGTCGGCCACGCGCTGGCCGCGGCCGAGGCGCTGTCCCCGGCCGAATGCGTGGTGGTGATCGGCCCCGGCATGGACGATGTGGCGGCCGCCGTGGCGCCGCGCGGCACCGCGATACAGCAACGCCAGCAAGGCACCGGCGATGCCGTTCTCGCGGCGCGTGACGCGCTGGGCGGGTTCGGCGCCGGCGGCGACTCGGCGACGATACTGGTTCTCTATGGCGATACCCCGCTGATCCAGGCGGCGACACTGTCTCGCATGCTGGCGGCGCGGCAGGCGGGGGCGTCCGTCGTCGTGCTGGGCTTCCGGCCCGACGATCCGTCGGAATACGGCCGCCTGCTGGTCGACGGCGCGGGTGCCCTGCGGGCGATCGTCGAATATCGCGACGCGACACCGGAACAGCGGGCGATCGGATTGTGCAATTCCGGCGTCATGGCGGTGGCCGCGTCGAAGCTGTGGGGCCTGCTGGACCGCGTCGGCAGCGATAATGCAAAAGGCGAATATTACCTGACGGACATCGTCGGGCTGGCCTGCGCCGACGGGCTGGCCTGCGCCGCGGTCGAGGCGCCGGCGGACGAGGTTCTCGGCGTCAACAGCCGCGCCGATCTGGCGGCGGCCGAGGCGGTATGGCAGGCGGCCCGCCGCCGTCGCGCCATGGACGAGGGTGCGACGCTGACCGATCCGGCGAGCGTGTGGTTCAGCCACGATACCGTGCTCGGCCGCGACGTGACGATCGAGCCATCGGTGTTCTTCGGCCCCGGGGTCAGCATCGCCGATGGCGCCGGGATTCGCGCCTTCTGTCATCTGGAAGGGGTTTCCGTCGGTCCCGGCGTCGCCGTCGGCCCGTTCGCGCGGCTCAGGCCCGGCGCGCGGCTGGAGGCCGGGTCGCGCGTCGGCAACTTCGTCGAGGTGAAGAACGCCGTACTCGGCGCTGGCGCCAAGGTCAATCACCTGACCTATCTGGGCGATGCCACGGTGGGGGCGGAGGCGAATATCGGCGCCGGCACCATCACCTGCAATTACGACGGCTATCTGAAGCACCGGACCGAGATCGGCGCCGGTGCCTTCATCGGTTCGAATACGGCGCTGGTCGCCCCGGTCACCATTGGCAAGGGCGCCGTGATCGGTGCTGGCAGCACGATTACCGGCGACGTGCCGGCGGATGCGATCGCGGTGGCGCGCGGAACCCAGACGATGCGCGAGGGCGCGGCGAAGACCTATCGTGAGCGCAAGCGCAAAGAGAAGGCGGAGCGGGGCAGGAAATAATGTGCGGCATCATCGGCATCGTCGGTCGCCAGGCGGCCGCGCCCCGGCTGCTGGAAGGGCTGAAGCGGCTGGAATATCGCGGCTACGATTCGGCCGGCATCGCCACGCTGACCGAGGGCCGGATCGACCGTCGCCGGGCCGAGGGCAAGCTGGCCAATCTGGCGGCGCGGCTGGCCGCCAAGCCGCTCGACGGCATGGTCGGCATCGGCCATACGCGCTGGGCGACGCATGGCGTGCCGAACGAGGCCAATGCGCATCCGCACGCCACCAGGCGCCTGGCCCTCGTCCATAACGGCATCATCGAGAACTTCCACGGATTGCGCGACGATCTGGCGAAGCGCGGCGTGACCTTCGAATCCGAGACCGATACCGAGGTCGTGGCGCATCTGCTGACCGCCTATCTGGATGACGGCATGTCGCCGCAAGAGGCGGTCGCCGCCGCCCTGCCGCGGCTGGAAGGCGCCTTCGCGCTGGCCATCGTCTTCGCCGGCGAGGAAGACCTGCTGATCGGCGCCCGGCGCGGCAGCCCTCTGGCCATCGGCTATGGCGACGGCGAGATGTATCTCGGCTCCGACGCGCTGGCGCTGGCGCCGTTGACCCAGCGCATCTGCTATCTGGATGAGGGCGATTGGGCGGTGATCCACCGCGACGGCGCCACCGTCTACGATGCCGCCAACGTGAAGGTCCAGCGCCCGGTGGTGCAGACCGCGGTGTCCGGCGCGATGATCGGCAAGGGCAATTATCGCCACTTCATGCTGAAGGAAATCTACGAGCAGCCGGCGGTGATCGGCGATACGCTGCATGCCGTGCTCAACCCGGCCAGCCGCACGATCACCCTGCCGCCGCTGCCCGTCGATCTGGCCGCCGTGCCGAAGATCACGATCATTGCCTGCGGCACCGCGTTCTATGCCGGGATGGTGGCGAAATACTGGCTGGAACAGGTTGCCCGCATGCCGGTCGAAATCGATGTCGCCTCGGAATTCCGTTACCGCGAGGCGCCGATGCCGGCGGGCGGCATCGCCATGTTCATCAGCCAGTCGGGCGAGACGGCGGATACGCTGGCCGCGCTGCGCTATGCGAAATCCCAGGGGCAGACGATCATTTCCGTGGTCAATGTGCCGGAATCCTCGATCGCCCGGGAATCGGACGCCGTGTTGCCGACGCTGGCCGGGCCGGAGATCGGCGTCGCCTCGACCAAGGCCTTTACCACGCAGCTCACGATGCTGGCCTGTTTCACCGTCGCCGTGGCGCGGGCGCGCGGTGCCATCTCGTCCGAGCGCGAGGCGGCGCTGTGCGTGGCGCTGGCCGAGGTGCCGGGCCGCGCCGCCGAGGTTCTGGCGCATGACGAACTCATCGAGAAGCTGGCGCACAGGGTCGTGGAGGCGCGCGACGTGCTCTATCTCGGCCGCGGGTCGTCCTATCCGCTGGCTCTCGAGGGCGCGCTGAAACTGAAAGAAATTTCCTATATCCATGCCGAGGGCTATGCCGCCGGCGAGATGAAGCACGGGCCGATCGCGCTGATCGACGAATCCGTGCCGGTCATCGTCATCGCCCCGCGCGACCCGCTGTTCGACAAGACCGCGTCGAATCTGCAGGAAGTCGTGGCGCGCGGTGGAAGGGTGATCCTGCTGTCCGACGCCGCGGGCGTGGCCCGGATCGGCCGGCAGGTCAAGCCGGAGGCCAGCATCGCGTTGCCCGCGGTCGATCCCTTCGTGGCCCCGATCCTCTACGCCATCCCGGTGCAGCTTCTGGCCTACCACACGGCGGTGCTGAAGGGCACCGACGTCGACCAGCCGCGCAACCTGGCGAAATCCGTGACGGTGGAGTAGGGGCGGAGATGGAAACCGAACTCGGCTCCAGCCCGCAGATTCCGGTCCTGCTGGGTATTGCCGCCGTTGCCGCCTTCTGGATGTTCATCTGGAAGACCAAGACCGAACGGCGGGCGACCCGGCTGATCAACTGGGTGTGGGAGAATTACCCGCGGTCCTGGGCGGCGCTGCCCTGGCTCTACCGGAACGTCCTGCGCGAACGCGGCCTTGCCGAACTGGCCCGGCGCAAGTCCATCGGCGATCCGCATTTCCAGCAGGAATTCGCGGCGATCCAGCCATTTCGCAGGCACATCCTGATCGCGGGAATCATCGCCGGCACGGCGCTGGCGCTGATCCTTTTCGGGACGTCCTTCCTCGGCTGGCGGTTCTAGCCGGGGTGGACCCACAGGCCGATCCGGCCGAATTCCTCCGACCGGCAGACGATCTCGGCGCGGCAGGCCTCGATACCGCCGTCCACCAACCGGGCGTCGTTTCCAGCCGACCGGTCACAATATCATTGTTCGGATTCGGAACTTGCCCTCAGCCCGGCGGCTTGTAGGCGGCCAGTGCCTTGCCGGCGGCGTCGGCGATCCTGGCCACGTCCACCGCCTCCAGGATGTCAATCTTGCTAATGGCACCGCTGGCCACCAGCGCCAGCTTTACCGCCATGGCGCGCTCGGCGTCGGGTGCGTCGACCGTTGCGACCCAGTCGTATGCCCCGCGCGTGATATGGAAGGACAAGAGCTTCCCGCCGACCGACTCTGCTACTGCGCGGGCCGTCCCGGACCGGTCGCCTGGCTTTTTGACGATGCCGGCGATCGCCGGCTGGGAATAACAGCCGAGCATGACGAAATGAGCCATAGTGAACCTCCCTGCGTTTTACGGGTATCTCGAAAGTTTTCGAGAAATACCACTAAAGGTTTTCACGAATCGGCGCAGCGGTCAAGCGGCGGCCCGTCAGGGCTGTACGCCGCGCCCCGATCTGCCGCGGTCGGCGGAGGTCAGGATCACGGTTGGCCGGTCGGACAGGACTTCGCCGGGCAGGAAGCCGAAGTTCCAACTGCTCTTCGTGTCGTCGCGGTTGTCGCCGATGACGAAGTATTCGCCGTCCGGGATCTGCAGGCTGGCGCCCAGCAGCGTGCCGCGGAACAGGCCCTGCGCCGACTGCAGCACGTGGTAGGAGGTGCCGCCCGGCAGCGTCTCGCGCCAGCGCGGTGCGTTGCGGTGCGTGCCGCCGGCATCCCGCCAGCCGAAATCGCCGTCCTCCCCGCGGTCGATGGTCTGGCCGTTCACGGTAAGCGTGCCCAGCAGCGAGACCATGCTGTCGCCCGGCAGGCCGAGGATCCGCATCGGCACCGGGTCATGCGAGCCCGGCAGCAGCACCATCGCGACGTCGCCACGTTCGGGCAGATGGTCCCGGTAATAGTCCTTCCACACCGCGACCCACTCGCCGGCCAGCAGCGTCGGCGCCATCGCGTCGCCGGCGATGCGCGCGCTGCCGATGGCCGACATCGCCGCCAGCGCGACGACCACGGCCGTCGACTCCGCAACCCAGATCAGCAGTCCGACGGCAACCGCGCCGAAACCGCCGCCCTCCCTGCCGCCGGCACGCCGGGCCAGCAGGGCGGCGTCGATGGCCCCGGCCAAGGTGGCGAACGGCGCGGCAAGGAATGCCAGGCCGGTCAGCAGCAGGACCGGCAGATTGACCGGCGGCACCAGCGTGAAGGCGAGGCCGAAACCCAGCCCCGTCACGGCCGATAGCGCGAAGAACTGTTGCCGCGCGCGTACGCCGGCATGGCGATGGCCAAGGCCCGGCAATTGCAGGCCGCGCAGAAATGCCTGGGCGGGTGAAATGCCGTACCGCTCCATCGGGCGCCCCACTCAGGCCACCCGCACGATGCCGCTCATCCCGGCCATCTGGTGCTCGAGGATGTGGCAGTGGAACATCCAGTCGCCGGGATTGTCGGCGACGAAGGCGATCTCGACGCTTTCCCGCGGCGGCACCAGAACCGTGTCCAGCAGTTCGCCGCGCAGGTTCGGCGCGCCGTTGCGCGACAGCACCCGGAAGGAATGGCCGTGCAGGTGCAGCGGGTGTTCCCAGCCGGTCTCGTTGACCAGCGTCATGACGCAGGTCCGGCCGCGCGCGACCTCGAACAGCGGCGGCGCGTCGTGCCCCATGTCGGGCTTGCCGTTGAGGAACCAGTATTTGCCCTGTTGCAGGTACTGGTCGACGCCGTCCGGCATGCGGCCCATCGCGCCACCCTGCAGGACGATCCGCTGGCGCAGCGCCTGGTCGTCGATCACCGGCGCCGGCACCGGATTGGGCGCGAGCGCCACGGGCGCGTCCAGTGGCGAGTTGCGCAGCGGCGCCTCGCTGGAATAGACGACATCCAGCAGCCGGTAGTCGCGGTCGCGGTAATAGCCGTCGATCACCGTCACCTTGTCGCCCGGCCTGCCGTCCATGTCGATCACCAGATCGGCCCGCTGTGCCGCCGCCAGCACGACGCGCCCGCCGGGCGGGGCGAAGGGCGCCACCGGCTGGCCGTCCAGCGCCACGATCCGCGGTTGCAGGGCCCCGAAATCCAGCGAGAACGTGCGCGCATTGGCGACGTTGACCAGGCGCAGCCTTATGCGCTCACCGGCGCGCACGGGGAAATCCTCGACCTGGGTGCCGTTCACGGTCACCGTGTTGCCCAGCCGTCCGCCGTGGCTCAGCGCCATCGGATGATCGAAGCCGCCGGCGATCTCGCCGGTCTCGCGCAGCAGCCAGTCGTCCAGTACCCAGGCGATGTCGCGGTCGACCCGGATCGGTTCCGGCTCCTCGACGATCAGTGCGCCCGACAGGCCACGCCCCACCTGTTCGGCGCTGTTGAAATGCGGGTGGTACCAGAAGGTTCCGGCATCCACCGCCTTGAATTCGTATGTGAAACTCTCTCCGGGGGCGATCGGTTCCTGGGTCAGGCCCGGCACGCCGTCCATGGCGATGGGCAGGCGCACCCCGTGCCAGTGGACGGTCGTCGGCTCCGCCAGCGCGTTGCCGGCGATCACGCGAATCGTGTCACCCTGGCGAACCCGCAGTTCGGGCC
>JAHELM010000068.1 GCA_024644185.1 Rhodospirillales bacterium
GTCGTTCACCCGCTCGCCCGCCAGTTCCACCCACAGCGCGCCGCCGGTCCAGCGGCCGGGAAATTCCTGCATCAGATAGAAGGACTTGGTCAGCACATGGTCGACCGGCACCGGTACCAGGCGCGGAATGTCGAGGCCGCGCGCCAGATCGCGCAGCCGTTGCGCCCCGGCGCCCGGCCCGGCGCCGGCCAACCCGCCGTCGCGGGTGTCGAACAGGATCGTGCCGCCGTTTTCCAGATAGCGGTTCAGGCGCGCGGCGGTGTCCGGCGCCAGCGGCGGCTGGTTGTCGGTGACCGGCCAGTACATCAGCGGAAAGAACGCCAATTCGTCCCGCCCGGGATCGACGCCCATCGGCTCGCCGGTCTCGACGGCGGTGCGCCGGTTCAGCACCACGCTCAGCCCGTGCAATCCGGCATGGCTGGTGGCGTCGACCGATTCGATACCGGTCTTCACATAGGCCAGCCGCATGGCGCTCGTCGCCTCCAGCGCGAAGGCGTCGGGGCCGTTCTGCGCCCATGCCTCGCCCGGCTGGCCGGCCAGCGCCAGGGCGATGGCGATGGCGATGGCGAACGCGGTCCCGCTGGCCGCCTGCCGCAACACGCGTCCGGCCAGCCCGCGAATCAGCAGCGCCGCGACGGTATCGGCAAGCAGCAGCAGCAGGGCGGCCGCCAGCAGCCAGGGCATCAGATCGCGCTCCGGCGCGATGGCATAGGGCAGCGCCACCAGCCCCTCCGGCAGCGCCAGAGGCACCACCGGGCCGAGCGACGGCGCCAGGTTCAGGGCCCGCCGCGAGACCGTGCTGCCGTAATAGCCGGGCGGTGTCGCCGGGCCCGGCCGGGCGGCGTCGAATTCCACCGAATCGATCGGTTTGGCCGCCGCCGGCGGCGGTTTGGAATGGCCGAAGGCATCCAGCATTTCCAGCGGCGGCAAGGGCCGCGATCCGGCCGCCTCGCCGGCGACGCCGCGGCTCATCGCCACGGTGCGTTCCAGCATCTCGACGAACAATCCCGACAGCGCCAGGTTCGACCAGTCGGGATTGGCCGTGGTGTGGATCAGAACCAGCCAGCCCTTGTCGCGCCGTTCGGCGGTGACCAGCGGCGTGCCGTCCCGCAGCCGCGCCCAGGTCTTGCCCGGCAGGTCGAGCGAGGGTTCGGCCAGAACCTGGCGGGTGACCCGCACATCGGCCGGAACGGTCAGACCGAAATAGGGGCTGTCCTCGGCGAAGGGGGCCAATTGCGCCGGCTCGGTCCAGACCATGGCGCCGCCCAGCGTGCGGCCGCCGCCGCGCAGCGTCACCGGCACCAGCCCGTCGCCGCCGCTTTCCGCCAGCCGCGGCCCGGCGAAGCGCAGCAGCAGTCCACCCTCGCGAATCCAGCGATCCAGCGCGGCGATTTCGGTGGAGACCAGTTTTTGTCCATCGGGCACGGCGATGGCCGCCTTGTCCCCGCCGATCAGCGCCTCCAGCCCGTCGCGCCGCACCTCGCCGAAGGGCGAAAGCGCGCGATCGATGTAGTACAGCTCGTCCAGCAACGACAGGTCGGAATCCATCGGGCTGGTGGACAGCAGCCCGATCGGCCGGCGCCGCCAGCGCTCGTCCAGCAGCGCCACGCCGGCCGCCGTGCCGCCGGTTCCGATCTCGATCCGCGCGGCGTCGTTGCGCAGCTCCAGCGGCAGGTCGAAGCCGGTCCGCGCGATCGTCTCGCCATCGGCGAAACTGGCGGTGCCGGCGGCCAGCACGCGTCCGTCGACGGCGATCACACGCAGCGGCCATGCGCGCGCGCCGGCGCCATCGGCGCGCCGAAGCGTGGCCGTGAAATCGACGGCGCCGGGTTCCGGCGGCAGCAGCAGCACCGGCAGATCGGCCGGCGAATCGGCCAGAACCCGCAACGCCGCCCGGCGCCGCAACTGCGCGATCAGGGATTCCGCGCCGGGGTCCTGCACGCCGTCGCTCAGCCAGACACCGGACTCACCGGGAACGATTGCGACGCCGGAAAGGGCCGCGCTCGCCGCCTCGCGGTCGACCGGCCAGGGCTTCGGCCGCAAGGCGCCGGCGATCGCCCGCGCCTCGGATGCGGCCAGCAAACCTGTCGGCACCGGCGGCCGCCCCGCCTCGTCGGTCGCCGTGGTCAGCAGCAAGACCGGCCGTTCGGCCCGTGCCGCCTGATCGATCAAGGCCGACAGGGTCTGCATCCGGCGGTCCCATCCGGATGCCGCGGCCCAGCCGTCGTCGATGACCAGCAGCAGCGGCCCGCCGCCGCCGCCGGCCACGCCACCGGGATTGAGCAGCGGTCCGGCCAGCCCAAGGATCAGCAGCGCCGCCATTGCCAGCCGCAGAAGGATCAGCCACAGCGGCGCCGAGGCTGGGGTTTCCTCGCGCGACCGCAGGTCGAACAGCAGGCGGATCGCCGGGAATTTCACCAGCCGCGGCATCGGCGGGGTGATGCGCAGCAGCCACCACAGCGCCGGCAGCAGCAGCAGCGCCAGCAGGATGGCCGGGCTGGCGAAGGCGAGAGGCCCGAGTTCAAGCATGGCCTAGCGTCCCCTCGGCCCGACCGGGCCGGCCAGCGCGGTATAGAGCGGCAGCAGAACCGTCTGTGGCGGGCTGCCGGTATGATGCAGGATGAAGCCCCAGCCGGCGCGCCGGGTCAGGGCGGCGATCTCCGTACGGTGATCGGCCAGCCGCCGGCGGTAGGTCTCGCGGATCGACTCGACGCGGCCCAGCAGCGTCTCGCCCTCGCCCTCCATCCCGCCGAAGCGGACCCGTCCGGCGAAGGGCAGGCTCTCTTCCGCCGGGTCGAGGATCTGCACCAACTGGCCGCGCACGCCCTGCGCGGCGAAGCCGGCAACCATCGTCCGGATCTCGTCGATCGTCGACAGGAAGTCGCCAAACAGCACGATCTGCGCGGCGCGCGGCATCGGGACGGGCCGCGGCAGGCTGTCCCCCGCCGGCGCATCGCCCAGCAAGCGGTCGGCCAGCCGGTTGAAGCCGGCGCGCCCGGTGGCGGGAATCTCGCCGCCGCCCAGCAAGGATACCCGCTCGCCGCCGCGCACCAGCAGGGCGGCCGTCGCCAGCAGCAGCAATTCGGCGCGATTGCGCTTGGGCGGCAGGTCGGCGCCCGAGGCATATGCCATTGACGCCGAGGCATCGCGCCACAGCCAGACGCTCTGCGCGGCTTCCCATTCGCGCTCGCGCACGAAGACGGCCTGCGATTTTGCCGACTGCCGCCAATCGATGGTGGCGGTGGCGTCGCCCGGCTGATAGCGGCGGAACTGCCAGAAGGATTCGCCCTGTCCAACGCGACGGCGTCCGTGCACGCCCTGGGCGACCGTCTGGGCCACGCGTTCGGCGGCCACCAGCAGCGGCGGCAGGCTGGCCGACAGGTGTTCGGCCTCCTGCCGGGCCCGGGCTCCCGATCGCATGGCCTTGTCGGTTCGCATCGGCCGCGCCGGATCAGGCCAGAGGTTCGGCAAGCCGCGCAACCACCCCGGCGATGGTGACGCCTTCCGCGCGGGCGGCGAAATTCAGCGCCATGCGGTGGCGCAGCACCGGACCGGCCAGCGCGATCACGTCGTCGACCGATGGCGCCAGCCGCCCGCCCAGAACGGCGCGCGCCCGGCAGGCCAGCATCAGCGCCTGGCTGGCGCGCGGCCCCGGTCCCCAGGCGACATGCGCGCGGATCTCCGGGATGTCGCTGGTCTCGGGCCGGCCGGAGCGAACCAGGGTCAGGATCGCCTCGGCCACTTTCTCGCCGACCGGCACCTGGCGCACCAGGCGTTGCGCGGCCATCAGCTCGGCGCCGTTGAAGACCGCCGGCGGCCGCGTTTCCTCGAGGCCCGTGGTCACCAGCATCATGCGGCGCTCGGCCTCGATGTCCGGATAGCCGATGTCGATTTCCAGCAGGAAGCGGTCGAGCTGGGCCTCGGGCAGCGGATAGGTGCCCTCCTGCTCCAGCGGATTCTGCGTCGCCAGCACGTGGAAGGGGCGGGGCAGCGGGTGGTACTGGCCGGCCACCGACACCCGGGATTCCTGCATCGCCTGCAGCAGCGCCGACTGGGTGCGCGGGCTGGCGCGGTTGATCTCGTCGGCCATCAGAAGCTGGCAGAACACCGGCCCCTTGATGAACCGGAAGCCGCGCCGGCCGCCCTCCGATTCCTCCAGAACCTCCGAGCCCAGAATGTCGGCCGGCATCAGATCGGGGGTGAATTGCACCCGCCGTTCCTCCAGCCCCATCACCTGGCCCAGCGTCTCGACCAGCCGGGTCTTGCCCAGGCCGGGCACGCCGACCAGCAGCCCGTGGCCGCCCGACAGCAAGGTCACCAGGGTTTGCTCGACGATCTCTTCCTGGCCGAAGATGACGCGGCCCACATGCGCGCGGGCCTCGCCGAGGCGGGTTCCCAGGCGCTCGATTTCGCCGACGATCCGGCGGGCTTCCGCCGGGTCGGCGGCCGGCGCTGACGCCGGGTTGGTATCCGTGCCGCTCACACCTATCTCCACGGTTACGATTCCCTAATGCACGAACGGTAGTAGTATACAGGAATATGGCGCGCCAATGAGCAGACAACCACCGATTTCAGCATCGAAGGCAGGACCGGGCCCCGCGGCAACCGCGGGCGGCGCCGGCGCGTGGCCGGTTTCCGCGAACGAATGCGGCGCCTTTCCGATCCGCATCGCCCGCGATGGCACCTGGTTCTATCAGGGCTCGCCGATCGGCCGCAAACCGATGGCGAAGCTGTTCTCCACCGTTCTGCGGCGCGACGACGAGGGGCGGTTCTGGCTGGTCACCCCCTTCGAGCGCGGCACCATCGAGGTCGAGGATGCGCCCTTCACCGCCGTCGAGATGCAGGCGCGGGGCGCCGGGCCGGAGGCAACGATCCGATTCCGCACCAATTTCGACGATTGGCTGACGGCCGGGCCGGATCATCCGATCCGCGTGCGCCATGACCCGGTCACCGGCGAACCCTCGCCCTATGTCCGGGTGCGCGACGGCCTGGATGCGCTGATCCTGCGCCCGGTCTTCTATGAACTGGTGGACAGGGCCGAGTCGCGGGCGGACGGCGGCGTCACCGTGCTGCGCGTCTGGAGCGGGGGCATCGCCTTCGGCCTCGGGGAGATACCGTGAGGGCTACGCTGCCGCCGCACAGTGAAATCGCCGCGCGGATTGCCGCGGCGCCGGACTGGCGCGATGCCAGGCGGGCGCGCGCGGCGATGGCCGACCGGCGCATCGAATCGGGCGCGCGGCATCCCGGGCCGCTGATTCCGGCGGCGGTTCTGGTGCCCTTGGTGCTGCACGCGGACGGGCCGACGGTCCTGCTGACACGGCGGACCGACCACCTGCACGACCACGCCGGGCAGATCAGCTTTCCCGGCGGCCGCATCGAGTCGACCGACGCCAGCCCGGAAGCCGCGGCGTTGCGCGAGACGGTCGAGGAAATCGGCATTGCGCCGGACCGCATCCAGCTGATCGGGCGGCTCGACACCTATGTGGTCCGCACCGGCTTCGAGATCACTCCGGCGGTCGGCTTCGTGCAGCCGCCCTTTGCCCTGGACCCCGACCCGTTCGAGGTGGCGGAGGTCTTCGAAGTGCCGCTGGCCTTCGTTCTCGACCGCCGCAACCACCAGGCCCACAGCCGGGTGTTCAACGGGGTCGAACGATGGTTTCATGTATTGCAGCATGGCGACCATTATATATGGGGCGCCACCGCCGCGATGCTGGTCAATCTCGCAGACGTACTGGACGGTCCATGATTCGAATATTTCTGACGATCCTCGTTCCCCTGCTGCTGCCGCTGGCCGCCTATCTGGTCTGGGTGTGGTTCGCGGCCAGCGAGCGCGAGGCCGAGGCCGAGGGGCGGAACATCCCCGCCTGGCACCAGTGGCCCTGGGTCTGGCTGGTGAGCGCCGGCGCGGTTCTGGCGGTCGTGACGCTGCTGGTCTTCGGCACGATCGGCATGACCCCGCCGGACAGCGAATACCGTCCCGCCCGCTATGAGAACGGCACGCTGATCCCCGGTGAATTCATCCCCAGGGACAAGCCGGCGCAATAGCGCAGGCGGAGCCGCAAAATGCGCGAAACGCTTTTCGACCCGCAGCCCTGGATGACCGCCCCGGCGACGGTCGCGGTGATGCGCGCGCTGGCCGAAGGCGGCGCCGTGGCCCGTTTCGTCGGCGGCTGCGTGCGCGACGCGGTGGCCGGCCGGCCGGTTGCCGATATCGACATTGCCACCGAGGCCGCGCCGGGGCGGGTGATGGAAATCCTCGCCGCAGCCGGGCTGAAGGTGGTGCCGACCGGTATCGCCCACGGCACGGTGACGGCGATTTCCGGCGGCAAGCCCTATGAGATCACGACGCTGCGCCGGGACGTCGAGACCGACGGCCGGCGTGCCGTCGTCGCCTTCACCGACGATTGGGTGGCGGATGCCTCGCGCCGCGACTTCACGATGAATGCGCTGTCGCTGGACACCGATGGCGCGATGCACGATCCGTTCGGCGGGGTGGAGGATCTGCGGGCCGGGCGGGTGCGCTTCGTCGGCGATGCCCGCCAGCGCATTGCCGAGGACGTGCTGCGCCTGCTGCGCTATTTCCGCTTCCACGCCCATTACGGCCGCCCGCCGCCGGACGAAGAGGCGCTGGCCGCCTGCCGCGAGATGGCGCATCTGCTGGTGCGCCTGTCGGCCGAGCGGGTGCGGACCGAAGTGCTGAAACTGCTGGCGGCGCAAGACCCGGCGCCGGTGCTGCGGCTGATGCGCGACGAGGGCGTGCTCGGGCATTTCCTGGCCCAGGCCACGGGGATCGACCGGATGGCGCGGCTGGTGGCGATCGAGGCGCGATTGCGGCGGGTCGATCCGTTGCGCCGGCTGGCGGCGCTGCTGCCGGTCGATGCGCAAACCGCGGGGCATCTGGCGCGGGGATTGCGGCTGTCCAATCGCGAGCGCGACCGGCTGGTGGCGATCGCCGCGCCGGCGCCGGCCCTGACGCCTGACCTGGACGCGGCCGGCCGGCGGCGCGCGCTTTATGCGCTGGGCGCCGAAACCTATTGCGATCTGGCGCTGGTCGCCTGGGCCGATGCGGCGGCCGCGCCCGACGACCTCGCCTGGCGCGGGCTGGTCGACGCGGCGCAAGGCTGGGTGCGGCCGGATCTGCCGGTCAATGGCGGCGACGCGCGGCGGCTTGGCGTGGAACAGGGCGAGGCGGTGGGCATCGCCCTGCGTTCGGTCGAGGCCTGGTGGATCGACGGCGATTTCCGCGCCGACCGCCGGGCCTGCCTGGACCGCCTGGCCGAACTGGGGCGCGGCTAAGGCCAGCGCGCCTCCGGCGGAATCTTAAGGCCAGCGCGCCTCCGGCGGAATCTTAAGGCCAGCGCGCCTCCGGCGGCATGGACATCAGGATCGCCTCGACATTGCCGCCGGTCATCAGGCCGAACTTGGTGCCGCGGTCGTAAAGCAGGTTGAACTCCACGTACCGCCCGCGACGGACAAGCTGGTGTTCGCGCTGGGCCTCGGTCCAGCTCTTGTTCATGTGCCGGCGGACGATCTCGGGATAGGCCTTCAGGAAGGCGCGGCCGACATCCTTTGTGAAGGCGAAATCGGCGTCCCAGTCGGCCTCCAGGTAATCGTAGAAGATGCCGCCGGCGCCGCGCGGCTCGTTGCGGTGCTTCAGGAAGAAATACTCGTCGCACCACGCCTTGAACCGGGTGTGATAGTCGGCGCCATGGGCGTCGCAGGCGGCCTTCAGGGCGGCGTGGAAACTGGCGGTGTCGGTTGCGTCGGGCACCATCGGCGTCAGATCGGAACCGCCGCCGAACCAGGCCTTCGACGTCACGATGTGCCGCGTGTTCATGTGTACCGCCGGCACCAGCGGCGACTGCATATGCGCGACCAGCGAGATGCCGCTGGCCCAGAAGCGCGGATCCTGCTCGGCGCCCGGGATCTGCTTGCGGAATTCCTCGGAAAAAACACCATGCACGGTCGAGACGTTGACGCCGACCTTTTCGAACACCCGGCCGCGCATCACCGACATGACGCCGCCGCCGCCGGCCTGGCCGGACGGGTCCGGCCGCTCCCACGCCTTGCGCTCGAAACGCCCGGCCGGGCGGTCGGCGCCGGTGCCGGTCAGCGCGTCCTCCAGCCCCTCGAAGGCGGCGCAGATGTCGTCGCGCAGCGACTCGAACCAGGCGCGCGCCTGCTGTTTTCTCTGTTCGGTCAGATCCATGCCCGTCAAATCCCGTCACTCCGCCCCGGAGGGAAAGCCCCCGGTCTGCCGCAATCCCTCGCCCAGCACGATCGCCGCCGCCAGCGCCACGTTCAGCGACCGCAGGCCCGGCGCCATCGGCACCAGCAGCCTGGCATCGGCGGCGTCGTGCACGTCCCCCGGTACCCCGGCGCTTTCGCGCCCGACCAGCAGCGTGTCGTCCGGCCGGAAGTCGAAACCGGTATGGGGGATCGAGGCCCCGGTCGTCAACAGGACGATGCGGCCGCCGCCGGCGCGCCGCGCATCCAGGAAGGCCGCCCAGGACTCGTGGCGGACCAGGTCCACATGGTCCAGATAGTCCATGCCGGCGCGGCGCAGATAGCGATCGGCCCAGACGAAGCCGCAGGGTTCGATCACGTCGGCGCCAACCGCCAGGCAGGCCGCCATCCGCAGCATGGCACCGGCATTTTGCGGGATATCCGGCTGGTAGAGAGAGAGGCGCATCGTCGCAGTATCCTCAAATTTGCCCAAATCGATGGCTGGGGGCTTTGCTTTCGCCGTCGATTTGCATTATAGGGAGCGCGGCGCGTTCGGGCATAGCCCGGCAACGCGACGGTCAGATCGAATCGAATCCCGGCTCGCCGCTGGCGCGGGCCG
>JAHELM010000069.1 GCA_024644185.1 Rhodospirillales bacterium
CAGCCGGATCGCGCCGGCCGGGCCGGGACAGGACATATCCCGGATTTCCAGACCCGCCGGCCGCCGCCCCGCCAGAGAACGGCACAGCCGGGAAAAGGTCGCGCGCTGTTCGTCGATCGTCGCGTCGCCGTCGTCCGGGCCATAGAACGTGTCGCAGATTTCTAGGTATTCGCGCATTCCCGGCGCCAGCCGGTCGGCGAAACGGTCGATCGCGGTCGTCATGGGCGTGCCGCCGGCAGGGCAATCGACCGGCCCGCCTGCCTGGGAACAGGAAGACCCGAATGGGCGGCGCCGATCTCGGCCAGTTTCGCGGCAATATCCGGCGGAAAGGGTGAGGATTTCGGCCCGGCCATGTCCACATGCAGCAGCATGTGCTCGCCGGTGGCCAGCAATTCACCGGTCCCGGCATGATACATCGAATGGAACAGGCGAAAGCGCTTCTGGTCATGGCCGAGAATCTGGGTTTCCAAGCGCACCTCCTCGCCGACCGAAACCTCCAGCACATACACGATATGCGTTTCCAGCGTATAGACCGAGGCATTGGCGCGCTTGCGGTAGGCGGCATGCATGCCCGCGAAGTCCATGAAGTCATCGGTCGCGTGGCTGAAAATCAGCAGGTAATAAGCCTCGTTCATATGGCCGTTATAATCGACCCAATCCTGCTGCACGGTCGCCCGGTGCAGATGAAGCGGCGCATCGATCGTCATGGTTTCTCCCTCAGCCGATCTGGAATCCGGCGCGCAAGGAAGCACGATTTCGATCCGGAGAAAAGTCAGGACCGGCGGCGGTCGACCCGCGGCGACATGCCGAACCGACCCCGATAGGCACGGGCGAAATGCCCGGCCGAGGCGAAACCGCAGGCCATCGCCACCTCCATCACCGGCAGCCGTGTCTGCGTCAACAGCACCCGCGCCCGGCGCAACCGCAGGTCCAGATAATACTGGACCGGCGTCACGCCGAGCGCCCGCCGGAACAGCCGTTCGAGCTGGCGCTCGGAGGTGCCGGCGATCCGCGCCAGGGCAGGCGCGCGCAGCGGCTCCTCGAGACTGTTCTCCATCGCCCGGATGACCGCTTCCATCGTCGGGTCGGTAACCCCGAGACGCTTGCCCAGCGCCATGCGCTGCATGTCGTCAGGCGGGCGGATCCGCTCGTGGATGAACTGTTCGGATATATCCACCGCCAGCTTGGGCCCGAACTCCAGCCCGATCAGATGCAGCATCATGTCGAGCGCCGCCGTCGCGCCGGCGCAGGTGATGCGCCCGCGGTCGATCTCGAACAGGCTCAGTCGCGTATCCACTTGGGGAAATTTCTCGGCGAAGGCATCGCGCCACTCCCAGTGCACGGTGGCGCGGTGGCCGTCCAACAGCCCGGCATGCGCCAGGAACCACGCCCCGGTATCGACGGCCCCCAACCGGGTCCCGGCCACCGTCATGCGTCGCAGCCAGGCCAGCGTCTGCCGGTCCATCGTCGCCTCGGGATCGTAGCTTGCGCACAGGAACAGGGTCTCCACACGTGTCGCCTCGGCGAAGGCCGGCTCGGTCTGCAGAACCATGCCGTTGCTGGCCTGCACGGGCCCGCCATCGCGTGAAAACACCTGCCAGCGGTACAGGTTCCGGCCGCTCAGCAGATTGGCGGCACGCAACGGCTCGACGGCGGAGGAAAACGCCATCATGGAAAATCGCGGCACCAGAAAGAAGCCGATCCGGCGCGGCAATCCGCGGTCGCTGGTTGTCTGCGCTTGCACCATCGCTGGGACAAATCCGTCAAGTGTCTGTCGGAAAATGTAACAAGCCGGTCGGAAAAACACAAATGCGGCGATCGGGAATCCATGATGATGCGCGCCATTCGCCCATCAGGGCACGCGCCGCTTCGCGGATTGGGAGGAAGCCATGAATACGGAAGTCATCGTTACCTGTGCGGTCACCGGCGCCGGCGATACGGTCGGCAAGCATCCTGCGATCCCGGTGACGCCGGAACAGATCGCCAATGCCGCGATCGAGGCGGCCAAGGCCGGTGCGTCGGTCGCGCATATCCATGTGCGCGATCCGAAGACCGGCAAGGGCAGCCGCGACGTCGGAATGTACCGCGAGGTCGTCGAGCGGGTCCGCGCCAGCGGCACCGACGTGGTCATCAACCTGACCGCCGGCATGGGCGGCGATTACGTCCCCGATGCCAAGAATCCGCTGAAGGGCGGGCCCGGTACCGATCTGGTCAGCGCCAGGGAGCGCATGGTCCATGTCGAGGAACTGCTGCCGGAAATCTGCACCCTGGACTGCGGCTCGCTGAATTTCGGCGACAGCCTGTATATCAGCACGCCGGCGATGCTTCGCGAGATGGCCGCCCGGGTGAAGGAACTGGGCGTGAAGCCCGAGCTCGAGGTTTTCGAACTGGGCCATTTGCGCTTTGCGAACCAGATGTATGCCGAGGGTCTGCTGACCGATCCGCCGCTCTACCAGCTCTGCCTCGGCATTCCGTGGGCGGCGCCAGCCG
Organism: Rhodospirillales bacterium; assembly: GCA_024644185.1. Classification (GTDB taxonomy): domain Bacteria; phylum Pseudomonadota; class Alphaproteobacteria; order UBA8366; family JADFVY01; genus JAHELM01. Next base: position 2,491 of record JAHELM010000069.1, read on the forward strand.
ATCCCGACACCATGCGCCTGATGCGCGATCAACTGCCGAAGGAAGCGGTCTGGGCCGGCTTCGGCATCAGCCGCATGCAGATGCCCATGGTTGCCACCGCGATGATCCTGGGCGGCAATGTCCGCGTCGGCCTGGAAGACAACATCTTCCTCGACAAGGGCGTCTTCGCGTCGAACGGTCAGTTGGTCGAGCGCGCCTGCCAGATCATCAGGCTGCTCGGCGGCCGTACGCTGACCCCGGCGGAAACCCGCAAGAAGCTCGGCCTGAAGAAACACAAGTAATCCAACCCCTTATATCGAACTAACCACTCTTGCAATGAGGAGACCGTCAGATGGCGGGTAAGGCGAATTCCGGCGTGCGCCGGGTGGCATTGGTCGGCACCGGCGTGATCGGTGCCGGTTGGGCGGCGCGCTGCCTGGCGCGCGGCATCGACGTGGTGGCGACCGACCCCGGGCCGGATGCCGAGGCGAAACTTCGCGCGGCGGTGAAGAATGCCTGGCCGGCGGTGGAGAAGATTCACGTCACGCCCGGCGTCAAGCCCGGCACCCTGAGCTTCGTCGCCACCGTGGCCGAAGCGGTCAAGGATGCCGATTTCGTCCAGGAGAGCGCGCCCGAGCGGGAAGAGCTGAAGCGCAAGCTGTTCGCCGAAATCGACCGCCACGCACGCCCCGACGTTATCCTGGCCTCATCGTCCTCGGGCCTGCTGCCGACCGCCATCCAGGCCGACTGCAAGCATCCCGAGCGCGTCGTCATCGGGCACCCGTTCAACCCGGTCTACCTGCTGCCGTTGTGCGAGGTCGTCGGCGGCAAGCTGGCCAGCAAGGCGTCGATCGACAAGGCGATGGAGTTCTATCGCTCGATCGGCATGTACGCCCTGCATGTCCGCAAGGAGATCGAGGGCTATCTCGCCGACCGCCTGCAGGAGGCGATCTGGCGCGAGATCCTGCATCTGGTCAATGACGGCGTCGCCACCACCGGCGAACTGGACGATTCGATCAAGTACGGGCCGGGCCTGCGCTGGGCCTTCATGGGCACCAACCTGATCTATCATCTGGCCGGCGGCGACACCGGCATGCGCCACATGCTGCACCAGTTCGGTCCGGCCCTGAAATTGCCGTGGACCAAGCTGGAAGCGCCGGAACTGACCGAGACGCTGATCGACCGCATGGTCGAGGGCACCCAGGCGCAGGCCGGCAACAAGACAGTCAAGGAGCTGGAGCAGATTCGCGACAACTGCCTGGTCGACATCATGCGGGCGCTGGAGAAGCACGACATTGCCGCCGGCAAGGTGCTGAAGGACGACGAAAAGCGCCGCAAGGCCGCCAAGGCCTGAAGCCAGGAGATCGAAAAGCAATGGATTTCGCCCTCAGCGAGGAACAGGCGCTCATCGTCGAGACGACCCGCGCCTTCGTCGAGAAGGAACTCTACCCGCATGAGAAAGAGGTAGAGCGCGACGACGAAATTCGCCCCGAACTGGTGGCGCGGATCCAAGCCACGGCGCAGGCTGCCGGGCTCTATGCGGCAAACATGCCGGAAGAGCTCGGCGGCGGCGGCCTCGACAATCTGACCATGGCGCTGGTCGAGCGCGAGCTTGGCCGTGCCTCCTACGGCCTGCACATGCTGGTGCACCGGCCGTCTAACATCCTGCGGGCCTGCACCGCGGAGCAGACCGAACGCTATCTGCTGCCGACCATCCGCGGCGAGCGGCACGAATGCCTGGCGATGACGGAGCCGAATGCCGGGTCCGATCTGCGCTCAATGCAGACCCGCGCGGTGCGTGACGGCGACCATTACGTCATCAACGGCATGAAGCATTTCATCAGCCATGCCGACATGTCGGACTTCGTGATCCTGTTCGCCGCATCGGGGGAGGAAGACTCGGCCCGCGGCACGCGCAAGAAGATCACCAGTTTTCTGGTCGACATGGGCACGCCCGGCTTCACTATGCGGCGCGGTCCGAAATGCGTTTCGCATCGCGGCTATCACCAGTCGGAGCTGATGTTCGACAATTGCCGGGTGCCGGTCAGCCAGATTCTCGGTGAGGAACATCGTGGCTTCGATGTCGCCAATACCTGGCTGGGCGCGACGCGCCTCTCGGTTGCCGCGACCAGCGTCGGCCGCGCCCGCCGGGCGATGGAAATGTCGGCCGAATGGGCGGCGACGCGCAAGCAATTCGGCCAGACCATCGGCAAGTTCCAGGGCACATCGTTCAAGCTGGCCGACATGGCGACCGAGATCGAGGCGTCGGAGTTGCTGCTGTTCCAGGCGGCGTGGAAGATGGACCAGGGCACGATGACCGATACCGATGCCGCCATGGCCAAGCTTTTCGCCACGGAAACACTGGCCCGCGTCACCGATCACGCCATCCAGATCTTCGGCGGCATGGGACTCATGGACGAACTGCCGATCGAACGGCTCTGGCGCGATGCCAGGGTCGAACGGATCTGGGACGGTACGTCGGAAATCCAGCGCCACATCATCAGCCGCGCCATTCTTCGCCCGCTGGAGGCATGACAGACATGACCACGCGTAGCTCCGCCCAGGCGTTGGCCCGCCTGCTGCGGCCGAAATCCATCGCCGTGATCGGCGGGCGCGAGGCCGCGGAAGTGGCCAATCAATGCGATCGCCTGGGCTTCAAGGGCGAAATCTGGCCGATCAGCCCGAAGCGCGACCAGATCGCCGGCCGCGCCTGCCTGAAGGATATCGAATCCCTGCCGGGAATTCCCGACGGCGCCTTCATCGCCATCCCGCCGGAACCCACGATCCAGGGCATCGGCGCACTGGCCGCCCGCGGTGTCGGCGGCACGGTTTGCTATGCCGCCGGCTTCAAGGAAGCGGGCGGCCCCGGTATCGAGCGCCAGGAACGGCTGGTCAAGGCCGCCGGCGCCATGCCCTTTCTCGGCCCGAACTGCTACGGCTTCATCAACTATCTCGATGGCGCGGCGCTGTGGCCCGACCAGCACGGTGGCCAGCGCGTCGAACGCGGTGTTGCCGTGGTGACGCAGAGCGGCAATATCGCCGTCAACGTCACCATGCAGCAGCGCTCGCTGCCGCTGGGTTATATCATCACGCTGGGCAACCAGGCGGCCGTCGGCATTCCGGAATGCATGGAGGCCTTGCTGGAGGATGAGCGCGTCACCGCGATTGGCCTGCATATCGAGGGGATCTCCGACCTCGCCGCCTTCGAGCGCGCCGCCCTGCTGGCGCTGGAGCGGCGAATCCCGGTGGTCGCCCTGAAGACCGGCAGTTCGGCCGCCGGGGCGGCGCTGGCCTTCAGCCATACCGCGTCTCTCGCGGGGTCCGACGGGCTGTTCAATGCAATTTTCGACCGGCTTGGCATCGCCCGCGCGCGTACCGTGCCGGAATTGCTTGAAACGCTGAAATTCCTGCATGTGGCCGGGCCGCTGAAGGGCAATCGCATCTCGTCGATGAGCTGTTCAGGCGGCGAGGCATCGCTGATGGCCGATCTGGCCGAGGGCCGCTCGGTTGTCTTCCCGGACCTCGCGCCGGCACACAAGACCGAGGTGCAGAATTCTCTGGGCGAGATGGTGCATGTCAGCAACCCGCTGGATTACCACACCTATATCTGGGGCGACGAGGCCCGCCTGACGCACGCCTTCACCGCCATGCTGCGCGGCGATTACGATGTCAGCATGGTGATCCTGGACTTCCCGCGTGGCGACCGCTGCCAGATGGATTCCTGGTGGCCGACCGTCAACGCCGTCGCCGACGCCGCGCGGACCACTGGCAACCAGGCGGCCATCGTCGCCTCGCTGGGCGAGTTGCTGCCCGAGGCGATGGGCTTTTCGCTGATCGAAAAGGGCCTGGCGCCGATGCATGGCATGACCGAGGCGTTGTCGGCTTTCGAGGGCGCTTACCGCATCGGTCGGGCGCAGGACGCTCCGCGCCCGCCCCCCCTGCTGGGTGGCACCGCGCCATCCGGCACGCCGCGCCTCAGCGACGAGTGGGAATCCAAGCGGATGCTGGCGGCGCACGGGTTGACCGTGCCGCAGGGCGCGCTGGTCTCTTCCGCCACCGAGGCGGTCGCGGCGGCCGAGGCGCTGGGTTTCCCGGTCGCGGTCAAGGCGGTTGGACCGGACATCGCCCACAAGACTGAAATCGGCGGCGTCGCCCTGAACCTGCACACCGCCGACGCGGTGGATGCGGCGGTCGGGCGCATGGCAAAACTGGCGAAGCGTTTTCTGGTCGAAAAAATGGTGACCGACAGTGTCGCCGAACTGATCGTCGGGATCAGTCGCGACCCGCAATTCGGGCCTTATCTGGTGGTCGGCTTCGGCGGTATTCTGGTCGAGTTGATCGGCGACAGTCGCGTGCTGCTGCTGCCCACCGATCGCGACCGTGTGCGCGCCGCGCTGGATTCGCTGAAGACCGCGCCACTGCTGAAAGGCTATCGCGGCAAGCCGGCGGCCGATGTCGAGGCGGCCATCGATGCGATCATGGCGATCGCCGGTTTCGCCGAAGCCAATGCCGATACCATCGTCGAACTGGACGTGAATCCGTTGATGCTGCGGCCCGCCGGCAAAGGCGTCGTCGCCGCCGATGCGCTGATCCGCCTTGCCAAATGAGAAGGAACTAACCCCATGTCCGATTCCGTGAAGATTGCGCGCCGCGGCGCCGTTCTCGAAGTCACCCTCGACCGGCCCAAGGCCAATGCCATCGATTCCGGCACCAGCCGCCGCATGGGCGAGGTCTTCACCGAATTCCGCGACGACCCGGCCCTGCGCGTGGCCATCGTCACCGCCGCGGGTGAGAAGTTCTTTTCGGCGGGCTGGGACCTGAAGGCCGCGGCCGAAGGCGAGCGGCCGGATGTCGATTACGGCGAGGGCGGCTTCGGCGGCCTGCAGGAGATGCGCGGGCTCAACAAGCCGGTGATCGCGGCGTTGAACGGCATGACCGTCGGTGGCGGGTTCGAACTGGCCCTGGCGGCCGACATCATCATCGCCGCCGATCATGTGCGCTTCGCGCTGCCGGAAATCCGCTCGGGCACGCTGGCCGACGCGGCGACGCTGAAGCTGCCGCGCCGCATCCCCTACCATGTCGCCATGGAAATGCTGTTCACCGGCCGCTGGATGGACGTGGACGAGGCGCTGCGCTGGGGCCTTGTCAACCGCGTGGTGCCGCTGGCCGATCTGATGACCGAGGCGCGCGCCCTGGCCGATCAGCTCGCCAAGGGCCCGCCGCTGGTCTTCGCCTCGATCAAGGAAGTGGCGCGCGAGGCGGAGGGCATGAAATTCCAGGATGCGATGAACCGGATCACCAGGCGCCAGTTCCCCACCGTCGACGTGCTGTATCGCAGCGACGACCAACTCGAGGGCGCGCGCGCCTTCGCCGAGAAGCGCGAGCCAGTCTGGAAGGGACGCTGAGCCGGCCCTACTCCTCGACGATCAGCCGGTAGTCCGGTGTCGTGTTGAGCGGACAGGAATATACGTATTCGCCCGGCTTCAGGTCGACCGGGTAGTCCTTCGTCGTGCCTGTCGAGAGACCGCCCCCGCTGACGCCGGGTAACCTGGCACGGTTGAGCAACCCGTCGCCGCGCAGCCAGAATCCCAGCTCGTAGGGGACGCCGCGGTTGGTCACCCGGAACACGTAGTGCCCGGGCTTCAGCCGCATCGGCGCGGCGGCGGCAACACGCGCAACACCGCTCTCGGCGTTGATCGCCTCGCAATCGGCCTTGGACGAAGATGTATACGCATGGTCGGTCCCACCCTCAGCCTCGAGGAACTGACATGGCACCTGCGTCAGTTCGATGACGGTGGTGTCGTCCGCGGCGGCCTGGCCGGCGAACAGCAGGACTGAAACCGCAAGAAACGCCGCGGAAAGTCTGGTCTTCGACATCGATAGCTCCGCGCCACGGATCGGTGGTGGACGATTTGTAATCCCTGCGGTCTCCATCCGGAAGACCCCGCGCGCTCACATTCGCGTCACCGCCGCCACGATCTACTTGTTTCCCGGCGGCTCGACCGGCGCGCCCGCCTTGCGCCAGGCCTCGAAACCGCCATCGACATGGGCTACGGGTGCAAGCCCCATATCCTGCGCGGCCTTGGTCGCCAGCGCCGAACGCCAGCCCAGCGCGCAGTAAAAGACGAAGGTCCTGTTCTCGGCGAAATACGGCTTGTGATAGGGGCTGGCCGGATCGATCCAGAATTCCAGGATTCCGCGCGGAACGTGCCGGGCGCCG
>JAHELM010000070.1 GCA_024644185.1 Rhodospirillales bacterium
CGATTTCCTGGTCTGCAATACCGACGCCCAGGCGATGAACCACGCCCTCAGCGAACGGCGCCTGCAACTCGGCGCGCGGCTGACGCAGGGCCTCGGTGCCGGTTCCAAGCCGGATGTCGGCCGCGCGGCGGCCGAGGAATCGCTGGACGAGCTGATGGAGTTGCTGGCCGGCAATCATATGGTGTTCGTCACCGCCGGCATGGGTGGCGGCACCGGCACCGGGGCCGCCCCGGTGATCGCCCGCGCCTGCCGCGAGAGCGGAATGCTGACCGTTGGCGTCGTCACCAAGCCGTTCCTGTTCGAAGGCCGGCAGCGCATGCGCCTGGCGGAACAGGGAATTGCCGAACTGGCGCAGAATGTCGATACGCTGATCGTCATCCCCAACCAGAACCTGTTCCGGGTCGCAAACGAGAAGACGACCTTCGCGGACGCCTTCAAGATGGCTGACGACGTGCTCTTTGCCGGGGTGCGCAGCGTCACCGATCTGATGGTCATGCCGGGTCTGATCAATCTGGATTTCGCCGATGTCCGCGCGGTGATGAGCGGGATGGGCAAGGCGATGATGGGTACCGGCGAGGCGAGCGGCGACAATCGCGCGATCGAGGCCGCCGAGGCGGCGATCGCCAACCCGCTGCTGGAAGACCTGTCGATGAAGACGGCCCAAGGTCTGCTGATCAACATCACCGGCAGCCTGGACATGACGCTGATGGAGGTCGACGAGGCGGTCAACCGCATCCTCGAGGAAGTGGATCCCGAGGCCAACATGATCTTCGGCTCGACCTTCGACAACGCGCTCGACGGCCGCATCCGCATTTCCGTGGTCGCCACCGGCATCGATGCCGGCGAGGGCCGTCAGCCCAGACCGATCCAGGCGGTCAGGCAGGCGGCGCAGCCGGTGTCCCGCCCGGCCGCCCCCGCCGCCGTGCAGCCGGTGGAGATGGCCCCGGCGCTGGCCGCGGAACTGGACATCGAGGCAGACGAGTATTTCGAGCCGGAGGAACCCGCCGTGCCGGAACTCGAACCGGCGATGGCCGAGTCCGACGCGCCGGAAACGCTCGATCTGCTGGGTGCGCCTGCCGAATTCGACACCCGCCGCCGGCGTCCGGCGCAAGAGGCGCCGGCGCCCCGCGCCCCCCTGATCGCCACGCCGCCGGCCGACGCCTTCATTCCGCCGGCACCGGTACAACCCGAGGACAAGGGCGGCATGGCAGAACCGTTCGCCGCCGCGGCGATTGCCAATGGCGGCGGCAACCCCGAGCAGAAGCGGCGCAAACCGACCCTGTTCGAGCGCATGACCGGCGTCGCCACCGGCGGCACGGCGAGGACCGCGCGGCCGGATGTCGCGCGTATCGAGCCGGCGTCCGTGACAATCGCCGCCAAGGGCGAGGCCCGCCCGAGCCCGCGACAAAGCGCCGAGCCGGTGCCGGGGCCGGCCGCTGGACAGCCGCGCCTGGGCAGCCTGACACAGGTCGAACGGCCAGCCCCGACGGATGCCGAGGGCGAAATGCTGGACATTCCGGCTTTCCTGAGGCGCCAGGCAAACTGAACCCACCCCGTACTGCCTGTCTGGCCACGCGGCCACGCCCCCCGGGCGTGGCCGCGTTACATTTGGCAACAAAGAGTGATTTGAGGGATTGCACCACCGGGGGTAAGACTCCCCCACTGCCTAAAGCCAATCGAGCATATGTACTTGGGTACATTTAAACTTTTATTTTCTTTTAACGGCGGCGCAGCCGATTTGCGACGCCACGGCTACGAAAGAATATGACAATGCGGATCTCCTACGATGCAAACATGGGCGGCGGATCGACGAGCGCGGCGATGCACAATCGCCAGCACACGCTGAAGAATTCCATCGTTTGCAGCGGGACCGGCCTGCATAGCGGCGCCAAGGTTTCGATGTCGCTGCACCCGGCCGCGCCGGATAGCGGTATCGCCTTTCGCCGCAGCGATCTGAGCGGTGCCGAGTCGCTGATTCCCGCGCGCTTCGACCAGGTGACCGACACAAGGATGTGCACCCGGCTGAGCAATGCCAGCGGTGTGTCCGTGTCGACCGTGGAGCATCTTATGGCGGCCCTGGCCGGTTGCGGCGTCGACAATGTGACGATCGAGGTGGACGGGCCGGAAGTGCCGATCATGGACGGCAGTTCGGAACCCTTCGTGTTTCTCATCGATTGTGCCGGCGTGGTCGCGCAGGACGCGCCGCGCCGGGCGATCAAGGTGCTGAAGGCGATCACCGTCGCCGAGGGCGGTTCGACCGCCCTGATCGAGCCTTGGCATGGCAGCTCGATCAGTATCGAACTGGACTTCAAGTCGGCCGTGATCGGTCGCCGGTCGGTCTTCGTCGACATGCTGGACGATGCCTTCCGCAAGGATCTCAGCCGTGCCCGCACCTTCTGCTTCCTGCACGAGGTCGAGGCGCTGAAGGCCGCCGGTCTGGCGCGGGGTGGATCGCTGGAGAACGCGGTGGTGATCAGCGGTGACGAGGTTCTGAACGACGAGGGCCTGCGCTTCGACGACGAATGTGCCCGCCACAAGGCGCTGGACTGCGTTGGCGACCTGTATCTGGCCGGTGCGCCGATCGTCGGTCATTTCCACGGCGTGCGCCCCGGCCATGCCATCAACAACAAGCTGTTGCGGGCGCTGTTCGCGGATCCGTCGGCGTGGACGCTGGTGGACATGGACGACGTCATGGCGGACATGGCCCCGGGTGCCGTCAGGGCGGCCACGGCCTGATCCGCGAAGCATTTCCGGGGGCATACACTTGCCCTTGGGCTGGCGCTTCCGACGGTGTATATATGCGGCGCGGATACCATTCCGCGCCGCATCGTTTTTCCGGGAAGCGCCGACCGAAGATGACCCGCCACCGCCCCATATCCCCGTCGTGGATTGCCCTTCTTGCCATCGGCCTGGCCTTGATGCTTGGCGCCTGCGCGACCACCGACACGGTGGATCCCTATGTCGAGCTCCCGGTCGAGGAACTCTACAACGCGGCGATGGACCAGATGGAGGCCGGCGACTACAAGACCGCGGCGAAATCCTTCGACGAGGTCGAGCGCCAGCATCCCTATTCGCAATGGGCCACGAAGGCACAGGTCATGGCGGCCTATTCGCTGTATCTGGTCGACGATTACGATGGCTCGATTCTGGCGCTGGATCGCTTCATATCCCTGCATCCCGGAAATCAATACGCACCTTACGCGTATTATCTGAAGGGGCTCTGCTATTACGAGCAGATTTCCGACATCGCCCGCGACCAGCGGATGAGCGAACAGGCGCTGGCCACCTATACCGATCTGGTCCGCCGTTTTCCCGATACCGCCTATGCCCGCGACGCGCGGCTGAAGATCGACCTGACTCACGACCACCTGGCCGGCAAGGAAATGGATGTCGGACGCTATTACCTGCGGCGTGGCAACCATCTGGCGGCGATCGGGCGGTTTCGCCTGGTGATCGCGCAATATGGCACGACCACGCACGTAGCGGAGGCCCTGCACCGTCTGGTCGAGGCCTATCTCGCGCTGGGGATCGTCGACGAGGCGCGCCGCACCGCGTCGGTGCTCGGCCATAACTACCCGGACAGTATCTGGTACAAGGACACCTGGAAACTGATGGCGGCGCAGAAGCTGCTGACCCAGGACGAGCTGGCGGCGGCGGGAATACCCGCGGACGCACGGAACTGACGCTGCAATGCTGACGGCGCTGTCCATCCGGGATGTCGTCCTGATCGACCGGCTCGATCTTTCCTTTCGCAATGGCTTGACCGTATTGACCGGCGAGACCGGCGCGGGCAAGTCGATCCTGCTCGACGCGCTGGGCCTGGCGCTGGGCGCGCGTGCCGATAGCGGCCTGGTGCGGCATGGCGCCGAACGCGCGGTTGCCTCCGCCGCGTTCGAGATCGCCGCCGACCACCCGGCGCATGCGATGCTTCGCGAGCAGGGCCTCGACGATCATGGCGGCGAACTGGTGTTGCGCCGCATGGTGGGCGCCGATGGCCGCAGCCGGGCCTTCGTCAACGACCAGCCGGCCAGTGTCGGCCTGCTGCGCGAGATCGGCGAAACGCTGGTGGAAATCCAGGGACAGTTCGAGCCGCGCGGCCTGATCGACCCGGCGACCCACCGGGCGCTGCTGGACGATTTCGCCGGACTGGACGACCGGGCCTCCGCCCTGCGCGAGGCGCACCGGGCCTGGCGCAAGGCCAGCGAGGCGCGGCGCGAGGCGGAAACCACGGCCAGCGCCGCCGAGCGCGACCGGGAATTTCTTGAACATTCCGTCGCCGAACTGGATGGGAACGCCGCCAGGCCGGGCGAGGAAAAAAGTCTGGCCGAGCAGCGCAGCAGGATGATGCATGCGGAGAAGCTGGTCGAGGCGATGAATGCGGCCTCGGCCGAGATCGCCGGGCAGAGAAGCGTGGAAGACGCGCTGCGCGCCGCCAGCCGGCATCTGGCGCGCGTCGGCGACAAGGCGGGAGGGGCACTGGACGGGACGCTGGCAGCGCTGGAACGGGCGGCGCTGGAAGCCGCCGAGGCGGTTCGCGAACTGGATGCCGCCGCGGCCACGGTGGAGCTGGATCGAGGCCAGCTTGACGCCGTCGAGGAGCGGCTGTTCGCCCTGCGCGCGCTGGCCCGCAAGCATCAGGTGGAGGTCGACGGACTGGCGGCGCTGCGCGAAGACATGGCGGCACGGCTGGCCCTGGCGCAGGACCGCGGCGGGGCGGTCGACCGCCTGGCGAAGGCCGAAGCGGCGGCCCGGGCGGCCTATCTGGAGCGGGCCGAGGCCCTCGGTGCGGCCCGACGGACGGCCGCCGCCAGGCTGGACGCGGCGGTCAATGCCGAATTGCCGCCGCTGAAGCTGGACAAGGCGCGCTTCGCCACCGCCATCGAGCGGCTGGAGGAACCCGCCTGGAACGCCGACGGCATCGACCGCATCGCCTTCCAGGTTTCGACCAATCCGGGCACCCCGGCGGGGCCGCTGAGCAAGGTTGCCTCGGGCGGCGAACTGTCGCGCATCATGTTGGCGCTGAAGGTGGTGATCGCCGGGCCCGGCGGCGTTCCGGCGCTGATCTTCGACGAGGTCGATGCCAATGTCGGCGGCGCCACCGCCGACGCCGTCGGCGAGCGGCTGGCCCGGCTGGCCCGCGACCTGCAGGTTCTGGTCATCACCCATTCGCCCCAGGTGGCGGCGCGCGGGCAGGACCATCTGCGGGTCGAGAAGACCGAGGGCGCCGATTCGACGACGCTGACCGGCGTGCGCCGTCTCGAAGCCGCCGAGCGGCGCGAGGAGGTGGCGCGAATGCTGTCGGGCGCCACCATCACCGAAGAGGCGCGCGCCGCCGCCGCCCGGCTGATCGCGAGCGCGGTGTCGTGACCGCGCGCGACCCGTCGGCGGTTGCGTGCGGAGACCTGAGCCGCGCCGAGGCACGGTGGGAACTGGCACGGCTGGCCGCTGAAATCCGCCACCACGATATCCTCTATTACCAGCAGGACGCGCCGGAGGTCAGCGACGCCGACTACGACGCGTTGCGCCGACGCAATGCCGAGATCGAGGCCCGCTTCCCCGAACTGATCCTGCCCGACAGCCCGTCGCGGCGCGTCGGCGCGGAACCCGCCGCCGGCTTCGCCAAGATCCGCCATGCGGTGGCGATGCTGTCGCTTGAAAACGCCTTCACCGACGAAGACGTGGCGGATTTCTTCGACGGCGTGCGACGCTTCATCAAGGAATTGAAGGACGACCCGTCGCAGCCGCTGGAGGTGGTGGCGGAGCCGAAGATCGACGGACTTTCCGCCTCGCTGCGCTACGAGGACGGCCTGTTCGTGCAGGGCGCGACGCGCGGCGACGGGACGGAAGGCGAGGACATCACCGCCAATCTGCGCACGCTGGCCGACGTGCCGAAACGGCTGACCGGCGCCGGCTGGCCGCGGATCGTCGAGGTGCGTGGCGAGGTCTATATGGGCAAGGCCGATTTTGCCGCCCTCAACCGCCGGCAGGAAGACCGCGGCGAGAAGATTTTTGCCAATCCGCGCAATGCCGCGGCAGGCTCGCTGCGCCAGCTCGATCCGGCGGTGACCGCGCGCCGGCCTCTCAGCTTCTTCGCCTATGCCTGGGGCGAGGTGTCGGAGCCGGTGGACGGCAGCCACTGGGCGGTGCTGCGGCGCTTCCACGACTGGGGATTCAAGGTCAATCCGCTGGCCAGGCTGTGCCGAACCGTCGACGAGGCGCTGGCGCTCTATCGCGAGATCGGGGCCGGCCGCGCCGCCCTGCCCTACGACATCGACGGCGTGGTCTACAAGGTCAACCGGATGGACTGGCAGGAACGGCTGGGCTTCGTCAGCCGTGCCCCGCGCTGGGCAGTGGCGCACAAATTCCCCGCCGAGCAGGCCGAAACGGTGCTGGACAGGATCGAGATCCAGGTCGGCCGCACGGGCGTGCTGACGCCGGTCGCGCATCTGCGCCCGGTGACGGTGGGTGGCGTCGTGGTCTCGCGCGCCACCCTGCACAACGAGGATTACATTGCCGAGAAGGATATCCGGATCGGCGACACGGCGGTGATCCAGCGGGCCGGCGATGTGATCCCGCAAGTGGTGCGGATCGTCGCGGAGCGGCGGCCCGCCGGCGCCATCCCCTATGTCTTTCCCGAGACCTGCCCGGCCTGCGGCAGCCAGGCGATCCGCGAGCCGGACGAGGCGGCGCGGCGCTGCACCGGTGGCCTGATCTGCCCGGCGCAGGCGGTGGAGCGGCTGAAGCACTTCGTCGGCCGCGAAGCCTTCGACATCGAGGGTCTGGGCCGCAAGCATATCGAGGAATTCTGGGCCGACGGCCTGATTCGCACGCCCGGCGACATCTTCCGCCTGCGCGAGAAGCAGGTCGCGATCGCCGGCCGCGAGGGCTGGGGCGAACAATCGGCACAGAAACTGGTCGACGCCATCGCGGCGCGGCGCGACGTGGAATTGCCGCGTTTCCTCGGCGCCCTGGGCATCCGCCAGGTCGGCGCCTCGACGGCGCGGCTGCTCGCCCGGGTCTACGGTTCGCTGGCGCATCTGCGGACGGCGATGGAGAAGGCGGCCGCGGGCGAGGAGACGGCGGAATACGGCGAACTGATCGCCATCGACGGCATCGGCCCGGCGGTCGCCACCGACCTGATCGGCTTCTTTGCCGAGCCGCATAACCGCGACATTCTGGACGATCTTGCCGCCAATGTGCGGGTCGCCGAGTTCGTGGCGCCCGCCACCGCCGGCTCGCCGATCGCCGGCAAGACCGTGGTGTTCACCGGCACGCTGGAATTGATGACCCGTGGCGAGGCGAAGGCGCGGGCAGAGGCGCTGGGGGCGAAGGTTGCCGGTTCGGTCTCGGCAAAGACGGATTTCGTGATCGCCGGACCCGGCGCCGGGTCGAAGGCAAAGAAGGCCGCCGAGCTGGGCGTCAAGACACTGACGGAGGCCGAATGGCTGGATCTTATCGGGCAGGACTGATCGCAGCGTTGCTGTTGCTGGCCGCGCTACCCGCGCGGGCGGACGAGGCGGCGATGGCCGAGACCATCTGGCAGGCCGATCAGACCGGCGGGGTGACGCCGCGCGTCTCGGTTCTCGACCCGAAAATCGACCTCGACGGCGCCTATCGGGTACAGCGGATGCTGGTCGACAAGCGCATCGCGGCGGGTGACGGTATCGCCGGCTTCAAGAACGGCCTGACCGGCAGCCTGGCGAAAATGTGGTTCGGTATCGACGAGCCGGTGTTCGGGGCGATCCCGCAATCCGGCCTGCGCCAGAACGGTGCGACCATCGACACGCCGCCCGGCCGGCGCATGCTGGTGGAAACCGAGATCGGCCTGATTGCCGGCGCCCGCATCGACGCGCCCGTGGCCGACGTGGCAACGCTGAAATCCCTGATCCGCGGAGTCGTGCCGGTGATCGAGATGCCGGCCGGCGGGTTCCTGGAGGCGGACGCACGCAAGCTGACCGTCACCGACATCGTCGCCAACAACGTCTCCGCCGCGTTCCTGGTGACGGGCGCGGAAGTCCCGGTCGGCGACCTGGATCTGGCCTCCGTCCCGGCGGTGCTGGCCAAGGATGGCAAGACCATCAGCAAGGGCAGCGGCGGCGACACCATGGGCGATCCCTGGGTGGCGGCGCTGTGGCTGGTCAATGTGGCGGTGAAGCGCGGCCGCGTGGTCGAGCCCGGCCATATCCTGTCGACCGGCGTTCTGGGCAAGCGCATCGAATCGGCACCGGGCGCCTACAGCGCCGAATTCGGCCCCCTGGGGCGGGTGGAATTCATCGTCAGGTAATCGCCCGCGTCGCGTCCTTCAGCCAGGCCGCCGTCGTCCGGTCGACCCCCGGCAGCAGCGCTTCGCGCACCCGTGCGTGATAGTCGTTCAGCCATTTCTTTTCCGGCGCGGTCAGGGAATCGGGCAGGACCAGGTTCAGGTCGATCGGCGCCAGGGTCAGCGTCTCGAAGCCCAGCATCTTCTTCTCCGCCCCCGGAATTGGCGCCTCTACGACGCAAGCCAGGTTCTCGATGCGAATGCCGTAGGCGCCGGTCTTGTAATAGCCCGGCTCGTTGGAGACGATCATGCCCGGCTTCAGCGCCACAGTGTTCGGCACCTTGGAAATCCGCTGCGGCCCTTCATGCACGGAGAGATAGCTGCCAACCCCGTGA
>JAHELM010000071.1 GCA_024644185.1 Rhodospirillales bacterium
CGGCCGAGGTGCAGGGGCGGCTGATCTTCGTGCCGGCGATCAACCTGCCGGCCGTGGTGGCGGGGCGGCGCACCTCGCCGGTCGACGACCGCAATTTCAACCGCGCCTTTCCCGGCGACCCCGAAGGAACGCCGACGCAGCAGATCGCCCATTACGTGGAAAGCGTGCTGATGCCCATGGCCGACGTTTTCATCGACCTGCATTCCGGCGGCTCGTCGCTGAACATCGTGCCGAGCTGCCTGATCGAGCGGTCGGACAATCCCGGTCTGCATGCCCGGGTGCAGGAGCTTGCGCTGGCCTTCGATGCGCCGCTGACCGTGGTGATGGATACCCTGGGCGAGACCCGCACGGCGGCGGCGGCGGCGGTGCGCCGCGGCCTGGTTTCGATCGGCAGCGAGCTGGGCTCGGCCGGGGCGGTGTCGCTGGAGGCGCTGGAGGTCGGCGCGCGCGGCGTGCACAACGTATTGTACCGCCTTGGCGTGCTGCAGCCGCCCAGGCACTGGGAGCCGGCGCCGCCGCGGACCCGCCTGATGGAGATTGCCGGCACGCAATCCTATGTCTACGCGCCGGCCAACGGCATCTGGGAGCCGTACCATGCGCTGTGGACCGAGGTGGAGGCGGGTCAGCCCGCCGGCGCGCTGAATTTCCTCGACGATCCCGGCCGCGCGCCCCTCGAAGCCGCCTATCGGGGCTCCGGCCTGCTCTACGCCCGCCGCGCACCGGGCCTCGGCATCCGCGGCAATTGCGTTGCCGTGCTGCTGAACGATTACAAGGGCTAGCGCGGCATCCGGGCATCCGGAACCGCGTCCGGCGGTTCCGTTGGATCGGATATTGCCCTGGCCGCGCCCTCAGCCTGCCAGCGCGCGGGCAATGGCGTCGAAGCCCCTGAGCAGCAGGTGGTCGGTTGCATCGTCCACCGGCAGGGGTTGGGACGATTGCTTGGCGATCACCACTTCCGCCGCCGGGTCGACATAGATCCATTGCCCGTGGATGCCGATGGCGCAGAAGGCGCCGCTGGCGTTGTTGAGGCTGTACCACTGGCTGCGATAGCTGCCGCCGGGCAACAGTTCGGCCATCTCGCCGCGGGCCCAGGCGGCCCTGTCGCCCTTGCCGAGAATATCGGCGACCCATGCGGCCGGGATGACCTGGGCATTGCCGGCCTTGCCGCCCCGCCGCATCGTCTCGCCCAGCCGGGCCAGATCGCGGAGCGTGACGGAAATGCCGCCGGCGGTGCGCGCCGCGCCCAGCCGGTCGACCGTGATTTCCGCGTCGGATTCCGCGCCCAGCCTCGACCACAGGGCCCGCGACATCAGGTCGGCCAGGCGCTCGCCGGTGGCCCGTTCCAGAATCCAGCCCAGCAGGTCGGAATTCGGCGAGACGTAGTGAAAGGTTTCGCCATGCGGCTTGCGGTCGCGCTTCAGGGTCAGCAGGAAGCCGCGCATATCGGCGATCCAGGATGGATCGCCCGGCGGGTTCCAGCCGGTGGCGACGCGATAGCGCACATAGTCGCCGGCCGGATCGAGATAGCTCTCCTCGAAACTGGTGCCAACCGTCATGTCGAGGACATGGCGTACCGCGCAGTCGCCATAGGCCGAACCCGTCGCCTCGGGGATGTAGCGGGTGACTGGGGCGTCCGGGTCCAGCTGGCCGCTGCCGGCGGCAATGCCGGCCAGCGCCCCGGTGAAGGACTTGCTGACCGAGAATACCAGGTGCGGCGTCTCCGGCCGCTGGCCGTTGTCGTAATGCTCGGCGACGACCCGGCCACCGCGCAGCACGACGAGGCCATCGGTCCAGGTTTCCGCCAGCATGCGGGCGACGGTCCATTCGCCGCCGTCGGGCCCGGCGAAGGCAATGCCGTCGATCGGGTGCCGGTCGGCGGCCAGCGGCAGCGCCGCGGCGCCGCCGCGCGAAATCGGCGCGGTCGGCAGAATCTGCCGCACATTCTGAAATCCCCAGCGATTGAACGGCGGCAACCGCCAATTGGCCAGCGTCACCTGGCGATCGGCCGGTGGCGGCGCGCCGCGCATCAGATCCGTCGAATTCAGCGTGTCGCCCATCTGCCGCTCTCCCCCCGGATAAGGTCGTGGGCGAGAGTGGTCGGGCCGACCGGCTCTGTCAAGCGATGCCGCCGGTGGATTGTTCCGTCGTTCGGACCGTCAACCGCGCAATCCGTAAACGGATCGTTAACCGTGCGCTGATAGGATCGAGTCGTGGAGAGCTGCGGGGTCATGCGGGGCAAACCGCGAAGGCCCGACCAACGGGAGTGATCGAAACGTGACCGGACACGACTACAACGCGCGCATGGCCGCCCTCTGGATCATGCACGGAACCGCATGCGTGAAGCTGCTGCGCGCCAACGGGCGCGCGCTGCATGCCGAGAACTTCGAGGCGGCGCTGCGTGAATTCGTCGACATCATTGCCGGCGAGGTCGGCCGCGACATCCTGACCGAGGCCATGGATTGGGCGTCGGGTCAGGTTTCGGTCTATGGCAACGACCTTCAGTCGGACGCACCGGTTTCCATCCACTGACGCCACCCGGCACCCCGAGACGGACGGCGGCCCGCGGCAATCCTGCGCGGGCCGTTTTTATTTCAGGAAACTTTCCCCTTCGGCAAAGAACTGGCATGGGTTTTGCATATTTCAGCTTGCAACCCTTCCTTATGCCAAACTAAGGCCCCGGTCCTTTCGGACCGGGGCCATTTTCTTGACCATCGACGAGAATTTCGTGCCGGTCCCGCGCTTTTTTTCGATGCGGCGGTCACGGGCGGTAATTCTGGCACGCTGTTTGCATGTCAGAAGGTGCAACCCTTCCTTATGCCAACTTGGCCCCGGCGCCAGTTCTTACGAGAACGAACGCCGGGGCCTTTTTATTCCAGCCATGCCAAGGGTTTTCGCGTGCACGGCATGGTGGGCGGGCCGCCGACCCCCCGTGCAGAGTGCAATTGCAGGATGCGAACGAATCGCATTCCGAAATTGCATAACCATCCCAACTATCAGGTTTTAAGCGCAGATTTCCGCCCGGTCGCGTGTGTCTCAGGGCGCCTGCCTGCGGTCGGGCGCGCGCACCCGGCTGGCCCACAGGCCCCGGCGCGAGCGGCGCGCATCTTCCTGATCGGCGCGGTAGCGGTCGACATTGGCGGCAACTTCGGCCCAGCCGCTGCGGATCAGGGCCTCGCTGACATCGGCTTCGCCGACATAGCAGGTTGCGGCCAGCGCGCCCTTCGTGCCCTTGCCCTCGATATCGCAGGAAAGCACCCGGCCGTCGGCCAGCCGGATCAGTTCGGCCCAGGCGACGACGCCGCACTGGAATTCGCCCTCGGCGGAATCGCACCGGTCGGCCGGCGCGGGTGCAACGATCCCGTAAAGCTGCAAAGCCGTGCCGTCGACCGTAATTTCGCTGCCCGACCGCACGATGCCGCGCCCGGACACTTCCTCGGCCCCCGCGGCGAAACCCGTCAGCATCGCGAAAACCGCGAGCGCCGCGCCAAATCCGTATGAAACTCTCTTGTCCATGATCATCCATCTGCCCAGGGCGATATCCGATCCGACGGAACCGCGCCGGTTCCGCTGGATCGGATGAAATTGCCCGCCGGTTCAAAGGGCGAGCAGCATCCGGGCCAGAGAATAATACCCCGCGGCGGAAAAGCGAATCGCAAACTGCACGGGTTAAGGATGTGACTCAGTGCGGGCGCCGCGATACAGTGGCCCCATCCTTTGTGACAAGGCCATTCGGAACCCCCGGGCGCATCATGATCAAGTTTCTTCGCATCTTCGTCCTTGCCGCGGCAACGGTGCTTGTGGCCCCGCAACCGGCGCCTCATGCCGCCGAAGCGCCGCCGCCTTCCGACTCCCCGATCGGCGTCGGCGAACTGGAATCGCTGGTTGCGACGCTGGAAAACGACGCCGAACGGCAACAGTTCGTGGACCATCTCAAGGCATTGATCGAAGTCCAGCGGGCCGAGGCCGAAACCGCCGCCGAGGGGCAGACGATCGGCGCGCTGCTGATCGAGCAATTGTCGCTGCACAGCGAAGCGCTGGGCCGCCAGGTCTCCGCCCTGGCCGGGGCGCTGCTGAGCCTTCCCGAAGGTCTGATGCAGATCCGCGACGGGCTTGCCGATCCGCAAACCCGGTCGCGCTGGCTGGAAGGTCTGCTGGCGCTGGTGGCGGTGATCGCCGCCGGCGCGCTGGCCAGCCGGTTCGTCCACCGCCTGATCAAGCGGCCGCTTGCCATTCTGGCCGACCGGACCGGCGCCAGCCTGCTGCTGCGGCTGCCGCTGTTGCTGGCCCGCATGGTGCTGAACCTGGTGCCGCCGATCGCCTTTGCCATGGCCGGCTGGGCGGCGGTGGTCATCCTTGGCGGCGTCAGCGTCGCCCGCCCGGTGGCGCTGGCGGTGATCTATGCCGCGGCGTTCGCCGGGGCGATCAATGCGATGGCGCGCACCGTGCTGGCGCCGGGCGAGACGCGCGCCCGGCCGCTGCGCATGAGCGACGAGACCGCGCTCTATCTCTATATCTGGATCCGCCGGCTGACCGACCTTGCGATCTATGGCTATTTCGCGGTGCAGATCGCCGGGTTCCTGGGCCTGTCCCTGCATGCGCAGCTTTCGCTGTTCAAGCTGATCGGCCTTGCCATGGCGCTGCTGGTCGTCATGCTGATCCTGCAGAACCGCCCCGTCGTGGCGGCGGCGATCGCCGGCGAAAAGACCGGAAAGCTGGCGATGCTTCGCCGCCATCTCGGCGATCTGTGGCATGTCCTGGCAATTCTCTACACGGTCGTCGTGTTCCTGGTCTGGGCGGTGGGCATGCCGGGCGGGTTTACCTTCGTGCTGCGGGCGACAGTCCTGAGCGTCGTCGCCCTTGCCGCCGCGCTGGCCCTGGTGACGTTCTCCATGCGGCTGATCGATCGGGCCTTCTCGCTGAGCGACGACATCCGCCGGCGCCTGCCGGCGCTGGAAAGCCGGGTCAATCGCTATCTGCCCGTGGTGAAGGGCGCGCTGCGCCTGGGCATCTGGGCGGTGGCGATCCTTTCCGTCATGCAGGCCTGGGGTCTCGATATCCTGCTCTGGCTGACCGAGGACACGGGCCGGGCGCTGCTGTCGCGCCTGGCCAATATCGGCGCCATCGTCATCCTTGCGGTGGCCGGCTGGGAGGCCCTGAGCGCCGGCATCGAACGCTACCTCGCGGGCCAGGACGCGGCGCGCAGCCAGCGTGCGCGCACCCTGCTGCCGCTGGTCCGCAAGGTGGTTCTGGTGGCGCTGACGGCGGTGGTCGGATTGATGCTGCTGTCTGAACTGGGCATCAATATCGCGCCGCTGCTGGCCGGTGCCGGGGTCATCGGCCTGGCCATCGGTTTCGGCGCGCAGACCCTGGTCAAGGACGTCATCACCGGACTGTTCATCCTGATCGAGGACAGCATATCGGTCGGCGATTACGTCACGCTGGGCAGCCATTCCGGCACCGTGGAGGCGCTGTCGATCCGTTCCATCCAGCTGCGCGACCCGGCTGGCACGGTGTTCACCATTCCCTTCAGCGAAGTGCTGTCGGTGGTCAATTTCAGCCGCGAATTCGCCTTCTCCGTGATGGAGATCGGCGTTGCCTACAAGGAAGACACCGACCGCGTCAGCCAGGTGATCGAGGAGGTCGGAAAGGCGTTGCGCGCGACCCCGGAATGGGGACCGAAGATGCGCGGCGACATCGAGGTTCTCGGCCTCGACCGGTTCGACGATTCCGCCGTGGTCATCAAGGCGCGGATCAAGACCGAGGCCGGGGCCCAGTGGGCGGTGCGCCGCGCATTCAACCGGCTCCTGAAGCAGCGCTTCGACGCCGAAGGCATCGAAATCCCGTTCCCGCAGCGCACCGTGTGGTTTGCCGAACCGGCGCCGCCGGCGCCGTTCCGGCCGGGCCCGCCGAAACCAGCCGAAAGCTAACCGGCGCGCCGGCCCAGGCGGACAAGCTTTTCGCGCGGAAAGACGATGCCGACGCGGGTGCCCGCGCCCTTGACGCTGTCGATCTCGATATGGGCGCCCAGCAGTTCGGCCAGGCCGATCGACAGCGGCAGGCCG
Source organism: Rhodospirillales bacterium (assembly GCA_024644185.1). Lineage (GTDB taxonomy): Bacteria > Pseudomonadota > Alphaproteobacteria > UBA8366 > JADFVY01 > JAHELM01. Next base: position 6,063 of record JAHELM010000071.1, read on the forward strand.
AGGCCCATGCCCCCCACCGGATCGGTCATCGGGTCGCCGGTCAGCTGGCTGAACCGGTCGGTGGCGCGCGGCAGATCCGCGGCATCGATGCCGGCGCCGCTGTCGCACACGGTGATGCGGGCGCCGCCATCCGGGTCGGCGGCGATCTCGATGCGCACCGCGCCGTTCTCCGGGCTGAATTTCACCGCGTTGGACACCAGGTTCCGCAGGATCTGGCTCAGCCGCCCGGGGTCGGTCCTGATCGCGGGCAGCTCGGCCAGCCGGTCGACGCGCAGGGTGATCCCGGTCTTGGCGGCGCGCCATTCCAGGGCGCGCACCACCTCGGAAACCAGGGCGGCGGGGTTGGCCTCGCGGATATCCACATCCAGGCCGCCGGCCTCGATGCTGGCGATATCCAGAATGTCGTCGATGATCCCCTTGAGATGCCGCGCGCTCTCCGAGATGTGCCCGGCATAGTCGCGATACCGGTCCAGGCTGGGGGTGCCGAACAGATCGTCGGCCATGCCGTCGGAAAATCCGATGATGGCGTTCAGCGGCGTCCGCAATTCGTGACTGACCTTCGCCAGGAATTCGGTTTTTACCCGGCTCGCCGCCTCGGCGGCGGTCTTCGCCTCGCGCAGCTCCGCCTCGACCCATTTGCGGAAGGTGATGTCCTGCGACACGGTGACGACGTTGACGACCCGGCGCTTCTCGTCGCGCAACGCCGATTTGGTGGACAGGAAGGTGCGCGCCACGCCGCCCGAATCGACGATATCCTCCTCATAGCCGGACATCGCGCCCAGGCCGCGGAACACTTCGGCATTGCTCGCCTTTTCGCGCGCCCCATGCTCCGGGCCGAAAACCTCTTCCAGCGGAATTCCCATCACCGCCTCCGGGTCGTGCCCGTAGAAGGCGGCCATGAACTGGTTCATGAACACGCAATTGCCTTCGCGATCGGCCACCGAAACCATCGCCGGGATGGTATCGACGATGCCGCGCAGACTGTCGCGCGTTGCCCGCAAGTCGCGCCGGTAGCGGCGTTCCTTCGCCGACAGGCTGCGATCCAGAAGTTCGGCGCGCATCCGGTGGGCGCATGTCCGCCCATAGGCCGAAATCAGGTTGCGGGCACGCAGCGCGAACTCGCCGGGATCGGGCGGATCGGCGAAGAAGTCGGACGCGCCGGCCTCCAGCGCCCGATAGCGCTGGCGGCGGTCTTCGGGGTCGCCAATCACCACGATCGGCACATCCTCGCATCCCTCGATCCGGCGGAACCGGCGGATCGCCCGCACACCGTTCAGCGTCGGCATGGTGCGGCCGATGATGACCAGCTGGGGCGGATCGTCGACGGCGGCGGCCAGGGCCCCGCGCAAATCGGCGAAACCCTCCAGACGCAGGCCGGCCTCTACCGTCGCGGCGAGCTCCAGTAACTGGCGCCGCTTGGCGGGACGGTCATCGATGGCGACAATCGCCGACATGCAAGTTCCGCGTGGTCAATCCGAAGCAATTCCCCAACCGTGTTCCAGTAATATTACCGATTCGCTAACAATTGCAAAAAATTTCTCACATTCGTGCGACTTAACCGCCGGATTCGTAATGGCGAATCGGATTAGGGCTCTCTTTCCCGCGCCGGGCGGCGCGCCACAAAGGGGCTGGCGCGCGGCAGCGCGAAGCGGCATTCTGCCGCCGATGGCGCCAACGGGGCGCTGCTCTGAATACTTTCGGGAGACGCATACAATGGGACTGAAACGCATCGAGGTCGGACCGCGCATGAGCCAGGCCGTCATCCACGGCAACACGGTCTACACCGCCGGCCAGGTGGCCGCCGACAAGCCGGGGGCCTCGGTCGCCGACCAGACCCGCAACGTGCTGGACCGCATCGACGCGGTGCTGAAGCAGGCGGGCACCGACAAGACGAAGCTGATCGCGGCCACCATCTGGCTGGCCGACATCAAGACCTTCGCCGAGATGAATTCGGTATGGGACAAATGGGTTTCCGCCGGCAACACGCCGGCCCGCGCCACGGTCGAGGCGAAGCTGGCCACGCCGGATTACGTGGTGGAAATCCAGGTTATCGCGGCTCTCTGACCGGGGCCATTCTGTGCGGGAGGCCGGTGCCATGAAGGTTCTGGTTCTGGGTGCGGGCGTGGCCGGGGTGACGGCGGCCTGGCGGCTGCTGGCCGACGGCCACGAGGTCGTTGTGGTCGACCGCCGGGCCGAACCGGCGCTGGAGACCAGCTTTGCCAATGCCGGGCTGGTCGCGCCCGGTCATTCCTTCGCCTGGGCCTCGCCCAAGGTGCCGAAAATCCTGCTGAGATCGCTGTGGCGCGACGACCAGGCCTTCCGCTTCCGGCTGCGGCCGGATCCGCGCATGTGGGCCTGGTCGCTGCGCTTCCTGCGCCAGTGCACGGCGACGCGGGCGCGCATCAATACGCTGACCAAGCACGCGCTGTGCGTCTATTCGCAGACGGCATTGCAGGATCTGGTCGCCGAGACCGGCATCGAATTCGACGGCCGGCGGGGCGGT
>JAHELM010000072.1 GCA_024644185.1 Rhodospirillales bacterium
GGATCGATCTCGACGCCGAGTTCATTCAGGCGCGACAGGACATTGGCCCGACCCGCCTGGTCGGACACGACCACGCGCCGGCGATTTCCCACCACCGCCGGGTCGATATGCTCGTAGGTGCGCGGGTCCTTGGCGACCGCCGAGACGTGCAGGCCGCCCTTATGCGCGAAGGCGGATTCGCCGACATAGGCGCGATGCCGGTCGGACACCCGGTTCAGCCGATCGTCCAGCAGGCGCGACACATGCGTCAGCTTGCGCAGATCGTCCGGGTCAATTCCGGTCCGGCAACCCATCTTCAGCATCAGGGTGGGGATCAGCGACACCAGATTGGCATTGCCGCAGCGTTCACCCAGCCCGTTCAGCGTCCCCTGCACCTGACGGACCCCGGCACGCACCGCGGCCAGGCTGTTGGCCACGGCATTCTCGGTATCGTTATGGGCGTGGATGCCCAGATGCCCGCCCGGGATATGCCGCGCCACCTCGCCGACGATACGCTCCACCTCGTCCGGCAGGGTGCCGCCATTGGTATCGCACAGCACGACCCAGCGCGCCCCGGCGTCGTATGCCGCCCTGGCGCAGGCCAGCGCGTAGTCGGGATTGGCCTTGTAGCCGTCGAAGAAATGCTCGGCGTCGTACATCGCCTCGCCCTTGCGCTGCCTGGCATAGGCAATCGATTCCGCGATCATGGCGACGTTTTCCTCGCGCGGGATTTCCAGCGCGACATCGACATGGAAATCCCAGCTCTTGCCCACCAGGCACGCCGCCGTCGCCTTGCTGGACATCAGCGGCGCCAGGCCGGGATCGTTCTCGGCGCTGCGTCCAGGGCGCCGCGTCATGCCGAACGCCACCAGCTTCGCGTGCCCCAGCGCCGGCGGATCGCCGAAGAAGGAATCGTCGGTGGGGTTGGCGCCCGGCCAGCCGCCCTCGATATAATCGACGCCCAGATCGTCCAGCGCGCTGGCGATCGCCACCTTGTCGGCAACCGAAAAATCGACGCCCTGGGTCTGCGCCCCGTCGCGCAGCGTGGTGTCGAACAGATAGATGCGGTCGTCCCGGGCGTCGTTCATTCCATGATTCCCTAGTGGTGCGACCCAGACGGACGGTACCCGTCAGCCTGGAAAAGCCGCCCCACCTTATCAAATAGACAGTGGTCCGGTGGCGCCGGGAAAATGCCCTATTCCGCCCGCCGGCTCAAGCGAATGCTTGGCGCGGCGCATAATCCGGTCTCCCGCTTGCTTCGGAATTATCGATGGAACATATCGAAAACATTCGATTTACCGCCCGGTGCCACCGGCGGGATATTAGCCGAGCGGGCCGTGAGCCCGTGGCGTTTCCTGCGGAGTGGTCGTGCCATGTTGCAGATCGTTACAACCGAAGCCGTTTCCGGCCTGGCCTTGCTGGCCGCCGCGTTCGCGTTCGGTCGCTGGCTCTATGTCCACGCGCGGCGTTTCCCGAATTCGCCGTTGACCAATAGCGGAATGCTGGCTGATCTGGTCTGCGTCGGCGAGTTGTTCGTGCTTGTCATCGGCCTGATGCTGCTGCTCAAGGCCCTGCTGACCATAGCCTGAGCAGGCGCCGCGGATTGTCGCGGTTGCTGTGCATGCCGCGTGGCATGTCGGCAGTTGCCGCGGGCCGGTAACGTGCCGTAGCATTAACTGTTTCCAGCCATTCTGTCGCCAAAGTTGGCGTGCAGGATGGCATGGTGAAGTACGATCCAACGCGCCGAATGTCCCTCGCCTTCATGGTTTCCGTGGCGCTTGCCGCCGGGGGCATGACAGCCGGCGCCGATATCCTTGAAGAAGGCACACTCAGGCTGGCCCGGGTGTTGCCGGACGATCCGCTGTTTCCCTGCATCGCCCAGTCCGAATTCGTGCTCGCCGGACTGTCCCTCTACGATCCGCTGGAGCGTCTCGGGCCTCTGGGCGCGCCGGAATCGCTGTTGCGCGGCTGGGGCGAGGACGATGGCGGCGGCTATGTCGCCACCACTTACCGTTATGACGGGCTGGACGTGACCGTGGTGCGCGACGACGTCGACGTCATCGCGGCGACCGGTTCACGCTGGGCGACGGCGGGCGGTCTTCGGCCGGGCCTGACCCGTTCCGAGACCCTGCCTATCCTGGGCCGCGACCCCGACCCGGAATACCTGAACGACGGCGTGTATTCCTTCCCCGCATGCCCGGAATGGCGTGACGGCGCGTTGACCTGGCACGATTCCCTCTATTTCGAATTCGGCTTCGGTGCGGAAGATCGGCTGGCCTTCATCCGCCTCGTCGCCGACCGGCCGTGACCGGCGTATCGTATGAAGGCTTACCGAACCGGATGTTCCGGACCGCGTCCGCGGTAACGGTCGATGAAGGCGGCGGCGGCGGCCGGTTCAAAGGGGTTCAGCCGCAGCGTCCGGTTCCAGGCGGTCAGGACGATTTCCGGCCCGATTCCCGGCGCCGGCGTCACCACGATGCCGCTCCACGGGTCGCCATATAGCGCCACCCACTCCGTCAGCGTCGCGAAAACCTCGGGCGTCGGGGCATCGTAATAAATCACGATCATGCCGTGCTCGATCGCATGAACCAGCTTTGTCGGCGGCTGGACTTCGTCGTAGACGCCAGGATTTGCCGAAACCGGGTCGTGTCGTCCGGATGTGGGAAACCGGTCGGGATAAGCCACCGACTGGCCCGGCGCCACATGGCCGCCCCCGGCATCCTGCCCCGTCTCGACCCGCGACAGCGCCGCCTGGCCCGACTGCGCGAGCGCGGAAAACGCGGCGTCGGCCGACTTGCCGCCCTGCATCTGCAGGACAATCCATCCGCCAAGCACCAGGGCGCCAAGAATCACCACCCATTCCCACGGCCTTACCTTGCGTTTCGCAGTGTTCGCGTGGTTTCTCTTGCTGTTGTTACCCGCCATGGCATCGACACTCCTCCGGGTTGGGAACATGGCCGTAAACGGCATTCGAAAACTATAAACCTTCCTCCGAATGGAAGGAAAAGCGGTTTTCGCTGCCTGCCGTCAATCCGCCCCGGATTCAGCCGCGGGCAATTCGATCCGCACCCGCAGACCGCCCAGGGTCTCGGACTCGTCCAGCCTCACCGTGCCGCGATACAGCTCGGCGATGTCGCGCACAATGTCGAGTCCAAGCCCCGCGCCGGGTACCGACTCGTCCAGCCGCCGGCCACGGAGCAATACGCTCTCTCGCTCGGTTGTCGGGATGCCCGGGCCGTCATCCTCGACAGCAAGAACCAGCCGGTCCGCCCGATTTTCACCCCGCACCCGAACGCTCGTTCTTGCCCATTTGCAGGCGTTATCCATCAGATTTCCCAGCATTTCCTCGAAATCCTGACCGTCGCCGGCGAAGAACAACCCCTCCACCCCCTCCACGGTTATTGCGATCCCTTGCCCGCGATACAGGAGATCGAGGGAAAACCGCAAACCTTCGATCGTCTCGGCGACATCCGTGCGGATGCCCAGCGCGCCGCCGGGACCGGCCGCCCGGGCGCGCGAAAGATTCCGGTCGATGGACGCGCGCATGGCATCGATCTGTTCCATGAGAATGCGGCCGCGATCGCCATCGACCAGCCGCGCCTCGTTTTTCAGGACCGTCAGCGGATGTTTCAGCGCGTGAGCGAGATTCCCCGCATGGGTGCGCGCCCGCGCCAGCAAGGCGGCGTTATGGTCGAGAACGGCATTCAATTCGTCGACGATCGGCTCGACTTCACCGGGAAAGGTCCGCGGCATCCGGTGCGCGCGGCCGGCACGAATATCGGCAAGCGCCCGCCGCAGCCCAACCAGCGGACGCAGGCCAAACCGGACTTGCACAAGCACCGCGCCCGCAAGCGCGAGACCCAGGGCCGCGAGCGTCATCGCGGTAATCGCCGAAAAGCGGCCGACATCCCCGGCAATGTCGCTTTCCGGGCCCGACAGGACATAGACCAGCCGACCCTCGGCGCCGGGCAAGGCGATGGAACGCGCCAGCACGCGCAACGGTTCCCCGGTCGGTCCTACCGTCTGGGCCGCGTGGTTGTTCGCGCCCTCGCCGTGGCCCAGCGTCATGCGCTGAAGCGAAAGCGACTGCCGGACGATCGCGCCTCGATATTCGATCTGCCAATACCAGCCCGAACCCGGCCGGTTGAAGCGTGGGTCCACCGGTGTCCAGGCAAGGACCAGATTACCGTCGAGATCGACGTCGCTGGCGGCGATCAGTTCGGACATCTGATCGGCAAGCGCGCGGTCGAAGCGGCGCTCGATATGGTCGCGAAACATGTAGATCAGCAGCAGGCCGGCAATCAGAAGCCCGCCGGCGATCAACCCGACCGCGGCCAGCGCCAGGCGCCGTGTCAGGCTAGCGCGTTGCATCGGCCGGATCGGGCATGCGGTACCCCTGGCCCCTGTGGGTCTCTATGCCCGTTCGCCCGATCTTCTGACGCAGCCTGTTGATCAGGACTTCGATGACGTTCGAATCGCGCTCGAATTCCTGCCCGTAGATGTGGTCGGTCAGTTCGGTCTTGGAAACGATCCTGCCCCGGTGGTGCATGAGATAGGACAGCGTCCGGTATTCAAGCGCGGTCAATACCAGGGGCATCCCGGCCAGCGTCACGCGGCTCGTCCCGGTATCCAGTTCCACCTCGCCACAGGACAGAATCGGGCTGGCATGACCGCTGGCACGGCGGATCAATGCCTCGATCCGCGCCAGCAACTCCTCCATCTCGAAGGGTTTCGCCAGATAGTCGTCGGCACCGGCACGCAGGCCGGCAACCTTGTCGCGCCAGGTATCGCGGGCCGTCAGCACAAGCACCGGCATGTCGCGGCCACCCGCGCGCCAGCCTTTGAGAATGGTCAGCCCGTCGATCCCGGGCAATCCGAGATCGAGCACGACCACATCGTAGCTCTCGGTCTCGCCAAGGAACCGCGCCTCCTAGCCTTCATCCGCCAGTTCCGCGACATAACCCGCGCCACGAAGCGTTTCGGCGACCTGAAGCGCGATTCGAGGATCATCCTCGACGACGAGAATTCGCATGCCGCTCAGGCTCAGTCATCTTTTCCGTCGTCCCCGCCGCCGCCGTCTCCGCCGTCTCCGTTTCCGCCGCCGCCGCCACCGCCACTATCGCTGTCCCCGTTCGTCCAGCCGGTGTCATCCGTCGACAGCACGGACTTCACGGAGCCGCCAATATTCCCGTCATCCGGCTGACCCTGGCCGACCGTCCGTCGCAGATCCAGCGTCGTGGCATCGTAATACAATTTCAGAACATCGCCTTCGGGCGTCAGCAGCTTGACCTGATAGTTCCAGCCGCGCCCCTCCGCCATCAGGTCGATCCTGAGAATATCACCCTCATAATCTTGTTGCACGCGCGGGAACAGCCCCGCCACCGGCAGGATGGAAAGCGTCTGCGACGCGCCACCCTCGGCGCGAACGCCCGGCGACAGGCACAGGGAGAACCCTGCCAGCGTCGCCGCGATCGCAAATCTTGCCCTGGTCCGGTTTTCGTTGTGCTTCATAAGCGTTTCCGAAGTTCACAACGCAAACTACGCCAACCTAGCTGAACCCAGGCTGAAATTCTTCCTCAGCGCTGGTTAAGGATGTCTCGTCCATGCTGTGCGGTGCGCTGGGAGCCAGCTTTCCCCCCAAGACGGCGGGCACCAGCGCTGCTTGCGGGCGTCGGATCCGGCAAATGTGCCTGCCGGTCGACGACAACGGAAGCGATGGCCGCGACGACGATTTCCCCTCTCCTCGTCCGCCGCGCTATCGCGGGGCCGCCTTCGGGCGGCCCCGCTCCGTTCAGGCCGGGGTGGAAATTCGCGCCAGCTGCCGGTCGTGCAGGCGGCTCAGCAGCAACAATGCGACAATAGCGCCGTTCATGGCCAGGAACATGTCCCACTGGGTATCCCAGACGTCGCCCTGCAGGGCGAGGTATTCATCCGCCTGACCACCCAGGATCAGCGCCGCCCACCATTCGATGAACTCGAAGAAAGCGCTGAAAGCCAAGCAGAAACACACCACCAGAAACGGCAGCCAGCGACTGCCCTTGAGCGGCGACCGGCGCCACAGGATTTCACGCATCAGGATGGCCGGAACGAAGCCCTGCGCGAAATGGCCGAGCCGGTCGTAATGGTTCCGCGACAGATCCAGCCAGTCCTGCACCCACAAACCCAGCGGCACCTTGGTATAGGTGTAGTGGCCGCCGAGAACCAGAATGCAGGCGTGCACAAACAGCAGGCGATACAATAGCGGCGTGAACGGATGGCGCGGATAGAGCCACACCAGGATCGGCAGCCCGGCCACGACCCACACGACTTCCAGCGCCCAGGTCAGCCGGTCCACCGGCCCGATGCCGGAGATCGCCAGGACAATCCCCGCCAACCCGAACAGGACCAACGGCTCACGGCGTTTCGTCATGCCTTCTCGCGGACCAGAGACTGGTAGCGTCCCGCAAAGAACAGCAGCGGATGCCCATGCGGATCGGCGCGCATCCGCTCGATGGCGCCAACGAAAATCACATGATCGCCGCCGTCGTAAGTGTACCGGGTCTTGCACTCGAAATTGGCCAGGGCGCCCGAGAGAATCGGGCAACCGAAATCCCAGATCTCGTAGTCGATGCCGGCCCATTTGTCGGTCATTGGCGTGGCGAACCGGCTGGCCAGTTCCTCTTGTCCCTCGCGCAACACATTGACCGCAAAATGTCCGCTGTCCAGAAAATGCGGCATGCTGTAGGCGCGACGGTTCAGGCTGAACAGCACCAGCGGCGGATCCAGCGAGACCGAGTTGAAGGAACTGGCCGTCACGCCCAGCTTCTCGCCCTCGTCACCGAGCCCGGTGACGATCGTCACCCCAGTCGCGAAGCAACCCAATGCCTTGCGAAGGTTCTGCTGATTGATCTCCATCCCGCTATCCCGGTTTTCTGTAGGCGTTTTCGCAAGCCTAGCAGATAGCCCGCTCGGCGACCACGGCAAGAACGGCATGCCGGGAGAAGACATTGCCCCGGCCCGCAATGGTGCTACGCTGGCCGGCGGCCGCATCGTCGGGACGATATTCATGAATTTCGAGCAGATATTCCTACTGATATTGCTTGCGCTGGTACTCGGCATGTTCGTCTGGGGCCGCTGGCGCTACGATATCGTTGCTATTCTGGCATTGCTTGCGGCGACGCTGGCGGGAAGCGTGCCGGTCGAGCGGATGTTCGCCGGATTTGGGCATCCGGCGACAGTGACCGTCGCGCTCGTACTGATCCTGTCTCGCGGATTGCAGAATTCCGGCGCGGTTGATCGCCTCGCCCGGCTGATCCCGGCCACGGAGTCGGCGTCGCGCCATGTCGCCGTGCTGTCGGGAGTTGGCGCCGCCCTGTCCTCGGTCATGAACAATGTCGGCGCGCTGGCGCTACTGATGCCGGCCGCGCTGCAATCCGCCGCCAAGGCGAAACGGTCTCCCGCGCTGCTGCTGATGCCGCTCAGCTTCGGTTCGATCCTTGGTGGCCTGGTGACACTGATCGGCACACCGCCCAACATCATCGTCGCCACGTTCCGCGGCGATCTGACCGGGAAGCCCTTCGGCATGTTCGACTTCACACCCGTTGGCGGCGCCGTGGCGGTGGCGGGACTGGCCTTCGTGGCGTTGATCGGCTGGCGTCTGGTGCCGGAATCGCGGCGCGCGAAAATGTCGGCCCGCGACCTGTTCGAGATCGAAGCCTATCTGAGCGAGGCCATGGTTGGCGACAAGAGCACCACCATCGGCAAGAGCTTCGCCGAAATCGACCAGATCGCGGAGAGACACGATGCCGTCGTACTGGCGTTGATCCGCGGCGACCGCCGCATCGAGGCGGCCGGTGGCGACGAAATCCTGCGCAAGGGCGATATCCTGGTTCTCGAGGCCGGGCCGGAAGCGCTGGGTGCGATGTTGACCGCGCTGAAACTGGAGCCCGCCGACGGCGGCAAGAAACGCCGCAAGAAGGCGCCGCCGCCGGAAACGCGCAGCGGCGATATCATGCTGGCGGAGGCCGTTGTCCTGCCCGAGTCCGCCGTTGTCGGTCGCACGATGGAGGCGCTGGCGCTGCGCCGCCGTCATCGGATGAATCTTCTCGCGGTCTCGCGACAGGGCAATCCGTTCCGCGGCCGGCTGCGCGCCTTTCGATTCCGCGCCGGCGACGTCCTGCTGATCGAGGGCGATCCCGATCGTCTGCCCTCGGTGATCGCCGCGCTGGGCTGCCTGCCTCTGGCGCCACGGGGATTGCCGCCGGCGCGAAGGCGGCTGGCCGGGTTGTCGATCCTGTTCTTCGCCGGCGCGGTGGCCGCCGCCAGTCTCGGCGCCGTGTCGCTGCCGGCCGGGTTGGCGGTGGCGGCGACGGCGATGGTGCTTCTGGGAATCGTGCCGGTTCGGGAGATCTATGAATCGGTGGACTGGCCGGTGATCGTATTGCTGGGCGCGATGATCCCGGTCGGCGGCGCGCTGGAATCGAGTGGCGCGACGACGCTGGTTGCCGACACGCTGGTCGCCTATTCCGCCGGCCTGCCCGCCTGGACGAGCCTGCTCGTCGTGCTGGTGGTCACCATGACCCTGTCGGACATCATGAACAA
>JAHELM010000073.1 GCA_024644185.1 Rhodospirillales bacterium
CGGCGTGTTCCTGACGATCCTTGGCCAGTCCTGTTTCATCTCGTCCTATTGCATGCTGATGCTGATCGCCCGGCTGCAGCGCTTCGATACCGGGCAGCTGGAAGCGGCTCTCGATCTCGGCGCCAGCAATACCCAGGCGTTCCGCAGGATCCTGCTGCCGTTCCTGAAGCCGGCGATTTTCTCGGCGGCCGTCATCGCCTTTCTGGCTTCGTTCGAAAACTACAACACCACCGTCTTCACCATCTCGCATTTCCATACCTTCACCACGGTGATTGCCCAGAAGGTGCGGCTCGGCCTCGATCCGTCGATATCGGCCGTTGCCTTCATCATCATCCTGTTGTCGCTGATCGGCGCGTTGTTCCATGAGGGTATGACGCGGCGCGGCGAGATGAAGCTGGGCCGTGCCATACCCGAGGGGCGTGGCGTGGGCGCCTTCCTGCGTGGCCTTCTCTGGCGCAATCCGGCGATGATCATGGGTTTTGCCGTCGTGGCCGCTTCGGTTCTCGGGATCTGGTTTGCGATCGGTTACAGCGCCGACCGGTGCAAGGCCGACCTGCTGGAGCAGAAGATGGAACGCCAACGCGCACTGGAGCAGCAATTCCGTCAGCAGCAGGAGGCGGCACCACCGCCGGAGGCGACGATCCCCTCGGTGCCGTCGCCAGGCCAGGGGACGTTCGGCACTGTGTTCAACCCGAACAATCTGAAGACCCAGCCTGACGCGCAGAGTGGCGATGTGCCACCGGCAGCGGCATCGCCGGGGCAGGGCACATTCGGCAATGCCTTCGACCCGAACACCCTGAAGGGCCAGGCCGGCGCCGAGGAAAGCCCGCCCGCGCAGCCGTCGCAATAGCAGGATATGGAATCTTGCCGGCCGCGGTCGGGGGGTGTCGGCAATCGCATTTGCGCCGCGTTAACATTTACGTAGCAGATCCGTGCGATTCTCCGCCAAAGAAGAAGGGCGGGGTGTCGATGGAACAGGTGGATATTGAACGGCTGCTGCGTGACACGTTCAGTGGCAATCGGGCGCCGAAGGCGGTCATTCTGGAATCCGGTGACGGCCGGGGCACGGTTGCGGCGGATTTCGCGGGCCGCCGGTGGAGCGAATTGCCATCGGATTTCGTCGTGGCCAATGACGAAACCTTTTCCCGGATGAAGCCGGAGGCGCGGAGCCACTATCTGCCGGCCTTTCTGCTCGCCGTTTTCCAGGCACCGGCGGATTGGGTCTTCACCAACAACATCCTTCTGGAATTGTTCATTCCCCTGCGGCGGCCCGAGGGCGACCCGGCCCGGCAGGGGTTCGAGAAGTTTCTCATGCTGTTGAGCGAAGCGCAGAAGGCAGCCGTCAGGATATTCCTGGAATACGTGGCGGAACACCACGCCTCCGAGGGGGAGCGCGGCGCGGCCAAGATGGCGCTGCGGCTGCTGTGGAGCAAGTTCTGATCCGCGGTCAGCGGCCGATTCCGGCTGCCAGCGCGGTCATATAGACGAGATAGAGCACCAGCAACACAGCTCCCTCGCGGCGCGAGATGTGCCAGCCGGAAATCATCATCGGCACCAGAACGGCGCCGGCGCCAAGCATCACCCACAGATCGATCAGGACAATGTCGGGGGCGAAGGGAAGCGGCGCCGCCATCGAAGACGCACCCAGAATCAGCAATACGTTGAACAGATTGCTGCCCAGCACATTGGCGACCGCGACATCGGAATGTCGGCGCCAGGCGGCGATGACGGTTGCCACCAATTCCGGCAGCGACGTGCCCACCGCGACCAGCGACAACCCGATCACCGATTCGGAAACCCCGGCCGTTCGCGCTATGCCGACGGCACCGTCGACCAGCAGATGCGCGCCGCCGACCAGGGATGCCAGGCCGACCCCCAGAAACAGCGACACCAGCGCGGCGCTGTCGGGGACGCCCCCCGTTTCCTCGGCCTCGCGCGCATGCAGTTCGGCGATGGCGCTACCGTCGCCGCGGTCCTTGAGATAGGACCACACGATATAGAAGATCAGCGTCACCACCATCATTGCGCCTTCCCAGGCGACGATCCGTCCGGTCAAGCCCAGCCCCGCCAGCAGCGCCAGCGCGGCGACCATGGCGGTGGCGTCGCGCCGGACCGCGCGCGGATCGCAGACCAGTGGCGCGACGATCGCGCCGACGCCCAGGATCAACATGATATTGGCGATATTGCTGCCAACCACATTGCCGACGGCGATGGCGGGGGAACCGTCGAGCGTGGCCTGGACGCTGACCACCAGTTCCGGGGCCGAAGTGCCGAAAGCGACGACGGTCAGTCCGATCATCGCCGGCGATACGCCCAGAAGCCGGGCAAGGCCGACCGCCCCGCGCAGGGTTGCCTCGCCGCCGAACACCAGAATGCCGAGGCCGAGCGCGGTCAGGAGAAGATCGCCGGTCACTGCCGGCATCGCCGTGCGGAATGGGTCATGGAGGAGGTTCTGGACAAAGGCATGGCCGACCTGACGAGGTTGCTCAATCGCCCGGACAAGCAGGTCGCGGCGCTGCATGGGTCACATGGCATGGGTCACATGGGGTGTACGCCCGGCGATTGCCAGTCAGCGATGCGCCATGCGCGAATCTTCCGGCGCCTGATCGCGGCGCTCGGTCATGCCATAGTCGCGATGCACCGCCGCGACGCGCAGCCGGTAGTCGCGGAAAACGCCGCCGCGGCCCGCCGCCTGGGCGGCGCGGTGTTCTTCCAGGCGGCGCCAGGCGGCGACAGCCTCCTCGTCGCGCCAGAAAGACAGCGATACGAATTTGCCCTGTTCGGTGATGCTCTCGAAGCGCTCAACCGAAACGAATCCGTCCACGCTGGCCAGCAACGGGCGCAGATCGGCGGCGGCAGCCAGGTAGTCGGCGGTCTTTCCCTCCGCCGGCCAGAACTCGAAAATCACGGCAATCATTGCGGTCAGATCCCCCAGCATTTCGATCCAGCCGCACAGTAGTGCCGCCGGGGTGCGGTTGCAAAGCCTGAGGATTTGCTGCACCATTGCATGACAAGCGGGGGCTGCGCCGCCTGCAATCGATACCCGGGCGCTGGCTTCGGTCGGCGCCGCGGCGGTCCCTGAAAGACCGATCGGAATTCGATACCCGCACCCGAAAGCGGCCGCGTACAGGCGGCCGCGGGCGGGCTTGGCGTGTGCGCCGAACATAGTTTGAGGAGATGGATCATTTCCGGTACCGAGTTCCTGATAAACCTGCTGGGGGCCATCGCGCTGCTGCTATGGGGCATGCGGATGGTTCGCACGGGTGTGACACGGGCCTATGGCAGCAATCTGCGGCACCTTCTGGGCGAGCATCTGGGCAGCCGTTTTACCTCTTTCCTGGCGGGTCTGGGCGTGACGGCGCTGTTGCAGAGCAGTACCGCCACCTGCCTGATGACCGCATCCTTCGCCAGTCGCGGGCTGGTCGCCGCCGCGCCGGCCCTGGCTATCATGCTGGGCGCCGACGTTGGCACCACCCTGGTGGCGCAACTGTTCAGCTTTCCGATCGGCTGGCTGTCGCCGGTGCTGGTTCTGGTCGGGGTAATTGCCTATCAATCGGGTCACAACCACCGCACGCACGAATTGGGCCGAGTCGCCGTCGGGCTGGGATTGCTGCTGCTTGCGCTCAGGCTGATCGTCGCCAATGAGGGCGCCGTCCGCAATTCGCCGATTCTGCTCGACATGATCGAGTCGCTCGGCGGAGAGCCGGTTCTGGCCATTCTTTTCGCCGCGCTGCTGACCTGGATCGCTCATTCCAGCCTTGCCATCGTTCTGCTGGTGGTCTCGCTGGTCGGCACTGGCGCGGTGCCGCTGCCGCTGGCCTTTACCCTGGTCCTCGGGGCCAATCTGGGGGGTACCGTGGCGCCGATCGTGGCGACGCTGTCCTCGGCCCCGGCGGCGCGGCGCGTCGCATGGGGCAACGCCGCCTTCAAGGTGATCGGGGTGGTGGCGATTCTTCCGCTGCTGGGGCCGGCCGCCGATCTGGTTGGCATGATCGAGACGGCGCCAGCGCGCCAGGTGGTGAATTTCCATACCGCCTTCAACCTGGCGCTGGCGCTGGTATTCGTCCCCATGACGGTATTTCTCGGCAATCTGGCGCTGCGGTTGATGCCGGACCCGCCGACCGGCGAGGACGAATCGGCGCCGCGCTATCTCGATCCGACGGCGCGGGCGGAACCCGCGCTGGCGTTGGCCTGCGCGGCGCGCGAGACGATGCGCATGGGCGACACGGTGGCGTTGATGCTGCGCGGCTCTCTGGACGCCTTGCGCGGCGACGATCCCGAGCCGATCGAGGTGGTGTCGCGCATGGACGATATCGTCGACCGCCTGCACGAGGCGATCAAGCTGTACCTGACGCAAATCCGCCGGCAGCCGCTGGACGCGGAGGAAGGTCGTCGCTGGACCGACATCATGTCGTTCACCACCAATCTCGAGCATATCGGCGACATCGTCGACAAGAACCTGTTGGAACTGGCGGCCAAGAAGGTGCGCTACAGCTACCACTTCTCCGAGGAAGGGCTGCGCGAGATCGAGATTCTGCACAAGCGGGTACAGGAAAACCTGCAGCTTGCGATGAATGTCTTCCTGTCCGGCGAACTGCAACTGGCGCGCCGGTTGCTGGGCGAGAAGGACCGGTTCCGCGAACTTGAGTTCAAGGCGGCGGAGAACCATCACGAGCGATTGCGCCATGGCAAGCGCGAGAGCATCGAGACGTCGTCGATGCATCTCGACATCGTGCGCGACCTGAAACGGATCAACAGCCACCTGACTTCGGCGGCCTATCCGATCCTCGACAAGGCGGGCGAACTGCGCCGTTCGCGATTGAAGGAACCGGAACCGACACCTGCGTCGGCGCCGGTCACCCCTCAGACGCCACAGGTGTCCTGACGGAAACCGGCAAAGGCCGGGGCGGGAGTAGAAGAGAGAACGGAAAGACAATGGTGGACAGCGGCGGTTCGGCGGTGTCCCCGTCCAGCACGACGGCGCCGACGCACGGGATTTCCTTTGCCGAGGCGGTACGGGTCTGGGCCCGCGTGGCGGCGCTCAGCTTCGGCGGACCGGCCGGGCAGATCGCGGTGATGCACCGGATCGTCGTCGAGGAAAAGCGCTGGATCGGCGAGCAGCGATTCCTGCATGCTCTGAATTACTGCATGCTGCTGCCTGGGCCGGAGGCACAGCAACTGGCGGTGTATATCGGTTGGCTGATGCACCGGACGGCAGGCGGGCTGGTCGCCGGAATCCTGTTCGTGCTCCCCGGAATGCTGGCCATCATGGCGCTATCCTGGACCTACGCCCTGTTCGGCAATACGGGCCTGGTCGCGGGTTTGTTCTTCGGCTTGAAACCGGCGGTTCTGGCTGTTGTCCTGCAGGCGGTGTCGCGGATTGGCCGACGGGCCTTGCGCAATCGCGTCTTCTGGGCGGTGGCGGCCGCGGCCTTCGTCGCCATCTTCGCCTTCGGCGTGCCGTTTCCGGCGATCGTGGCGGTTGCGGGGCTGGTCGGATATGCCGGTGCGCGCGTCGGATTGCCGGCGTTTCGCGGCGGTGGCGCGCATGCGGCATCGGGCGGCGTGTCTCTCGCCGATGCCGACAGCGCGCTTGGCGCGGCCATTCCGGCGCATGCGCGGCCGCCGCTGTCATGGTCGGTAAAGGTGGCGGCGGTGTTCCTGGTGCTGTGGCTGGGGCCGGTCCTGGCGCTGCTGGCCTGGGCGGGACCGGACGCGTCCTTCGCGCAGATCGCGGTGTTCTTCTCCAAGGCGGCGGTGGTAACCTTCGGGGGCGCCTATGCGGTGCTGGCCTATGTGGCGCAACAAGCGGTCGACACCTACGGCTGGCTGGCACCGGGCGAGATGCTGGACGGGCTGGGGATGGCCGAGACGACGCCAGGTCCGCTGATCATGGTAACGCAGTTCGTTGGTTTCATGGGGGCATTCCGGCACCCGGGCGATTTGCCGCCGCTTCTGGCCGGCACGCTTGGCGGATTGCTGACCACCTGGGTGACGTTTACGCCATGTTTCCTGTGGATTTTCCTCGGCGCGCCTTTCATCGAGACGCTGCGCGGCAACCGCGCGCTATCCGGCGCGCTGGCGGCGATCACCGCCGCGGTTGTCGGGGTAATTCTGAATTTGGCGGTGTGGTTCGCGCTGCACGTTCTCTTCGCGGACCGCATGGCGGTCGACCTCTGGGCCTTATCGCTCCAGGTGCCCGTGCCCGGTTCGATCCGGATTCCGGCGGCGGCGTTGACCGCGGCTGCGTTGTTTGCCGTGTTCCGACTGCGGCTGGGGATGATGCCGGTCCTGGGCGGCGCGGCGGCGACAGGGATGGTCTATACGCTGTTGGCCGCCTGAGTCGCGCCGGCGAATACTCAGTTCCGTTCGGCGCCGGATGGCCGGTTGAGCATCCGGTCCATCTCTTCGATGCGTGCCTTGACCGAGGGCCAAAGCTTTTCGCTGACCCGCGAGATCAGCGCCTCTGAAATCACGAACATGGCCGCCGACGAATCCCAGCTCGACGGGGCGGTGACGCGGGCGCTCAACACGTGTCGCGCGACGCCGCTGACCGGCGAGAGCCACTGGTCGGTGAACAGCACCACGGTGGCGCCGCGGCGGGCCGATTCCTCGGCGAATCGGATGACATCGCTCTGATAGCGGCGGATATCGAACACCAGAACCACGTGCCTGCGCCCGGTGTCGAGCAGATGGTTGCGCCAGCCGCTTTGCGGCCCGTTGATCAGATTCACGCTCGGACGCAGCGTGTGCAGATGCTGATAGAGATAGCTGGCCACCGAACTGGAAAACCGGCCACCGATAAGATTTACCGGCTTGCGGTCGTCGGTCAGCAGATCGACGACCGCGTCGAACTCGCTGGCATGGATCGCCTCCAGGGTCTGCCGGATGTTGTCGATGACGGCTTCGCCGAACTGGTTCAGGAAATTCTTCTTGCGCGGCTGGCCGTCGCCTTCCGACGGCGGTTGCCGGGTCAGCGGCGACTCGAGCTGGGCTTGCAGTTCGTCGCGCAGTACGCGCTGAAACTCGGCGTAGCCGGAAAAGCCCAGCTTGGCGATCAACCGCAGGATCGTCGGGCCGCTGACCCCGGCACGGTCGGCAAAGCGGGCAACGGTTTCCAGCCCGGCGATCGGATAATTGGCCAGCAGGGTCTGCGCCGGCTTGCGTTCGGTCGGCGTCAACCTGTCGAAATGCAGCCGGATCTCCTCGGCTACCGATTTTCGCGGCCTGTTCGTTTCGCTGTTTCGCGCCATTGGGTCCGGTTGGTGGTCATGCGGAAAACCGGAAAGACTCTCGCCCGAAAGTCGAAGGGACCGCAAGCATAATAACGTATGTTTCAGAATTGACAGCAAACGGCATTCTTGTAATAAACACTACAACGCGGCCGACCGAATTCAACCCTGTGGAACAGGATGGCGGACGCCGACGAGGAAACAGGGGCCAAGGATGCGTACGCCGTCCTATCGTTTGCTGGAACCGGACGAGCCGCCGGCCGTGGATTTGCGGCGGCCCTACGGAACGTCCGCCGTCTTTCTGACCTGCGATCACGCCGGCCGGTCGATGCCCCGCAGACTGGGACGGCTGGGCTTGCCGGAAACCGAATTCGAGCGTCACATAGCTTGGGATATCGGCGCGGCGGCGGTGGCGGAACTCCTGTCCGCGCGGTTGGACGCGACGCTGGTGCTGCAACGGTATTCGCGCCTTGTCATCGACTGCAATCGCCCGCCGACCGTGCCCAGCGCCATTCCGACCATCAGCGAAACCACCGAGATTCCGGGCAACGGAAACCTGCCGGCCGAGAATGTGCTGGCGCGCGTGCGGGAAATCTTCGACCCCTATCACGACCGCATCGATGCGGAACTGACGCTGCGCCGCCGGGCCGGGCGTCCGACAGTCCTGGTGTCGGTGCACAGCTTTACGCCGGTATTCCGCGGCGAGTCGCGATCGCTGCATCTGGGATTGCTGTACAATCGGGATTCCCGCTTCGCCGGACATCTGGCGGCCGCACTGGCCGAGAGCAATCTGGTGGTTGCCCATAATCAGCCCTATGCCGTTGGCGACCTCACGGATTACACCATCCCGGTGCATGGCGAGAGGCGGGGTATTCCGCATGTCATGCTGGAAATTCGCCAGGATCTGGTCGCCGATGCGCGCGGACAGGAAGAATGGGCCGGCCGCCTGGAAGGGTTGCTGGCGGAGGCCTGGGCGCGGCTTCGGACGGAAATTCAGTCAGGTGGCGCGCATTGCGGCGATGCCATCGCAGGCAGTATGAATGGCCTGAAATAAACATCGAAGAACAGTGAGGACCGTTATGAGAGGCATGCTGGATTTGGAGACGCTCAGGAAACTGGTCGCCTCCGGAGAGATCGATACCGTTCTCGTCTGCTTTCCCGATCTGCAGGGCAGATTGATTGGCAAGCGGGTGACCGGGCATTTCTTCATCGACTCGGCCGTCAAGGGGATGCACGCGTGCAACTACCTGCTGGCGGTCGACATCGATATGGAACCGGTACCTGGCTACAAGGCCGCGTCCTGGGACAAGGGCTACGGCGATTT
>JAHELM010000074.1 GCA_024644185.1 Rhodospirillales bacterium
CAGATACACACCAACGGGCATTGCCGCACTGTTGTCGGAAAATGGCTTGGCATTCTTGGGTTTCCGAGGCGTCGACCCGAATCTTCTCGACGCCTATCGCCAGCGATTTCCCGAAGACCCGTTCGCCGGCGACCTCGATCGCTGGGATGCGTTCGAGGAGGACCATCCAGGCACCTTCGTCGCCATGTACAGGTTCTGGGCGGTGCAGAATTGAGCTGCCGCAATGGCGCAAACGCGCACCAAGCGCTACAATCCGGCGGTAAGAGATCTCGCTGAACCCGCCGATTGCGGCACAATTTTTCGCTTTTCCAATTTTTTTTCCGCATAACAGTAGAATTTTTACGCTAGCCAGAAAAATGCTGCTACCCTCGCGTCACGCGTGAATGGTCGCCCATCCGGGGCGGCGGCGTAAGTTTTATTTGGAGGTCAGCGATGCCCGTCGGCACCGTAAAGTGGTTCAATAGCGTAAAAGGCTTCGGCTTCATCCAGCCCGAGGGGGGCGGCGCGGACGTTTTCGTGCACATCTCCGCAGTTGAGCGCGCAGGTATGCGTTCGCTTGACGAAGGCCAGAAGATTTCGTTTGAGGAAGTGCGCGATCCCAAGCGCGGCAAGACCTCGGCCGAAAATCTGAAGGCCGTCTGACCGGCCTCAGCGGTCAATTCAGGTGGGCACGGGGCGACCCGTGCCCCCCTTTTGTTTTTTGGCCGCCGTTCCGGTGGCCAGCCGTGTACCGAGGAGCATGATTCGTGGCATTCAAGCCCAACTACAACCAGCAACGTGCCGAACGGACGCGCGCCAAAGACCAGAAGAAACAGAAGAAGCTGCAGCGCCAGCAAGAGACCACGGCCAAGCGCAAGGCAGACGACGGCATGCCGGAGACCACCGATCAGGACCTGGGCGAAACCGGTCAGGGCCCGAGCGAAGAGTGACTTCACGGCAATAGAAAGCAGTTCCGATGGCCCGCAAGAAGCAGCCGGTTGAATCCGGCTTCGTCCTTTTCGACGTCATCTATCAGGATGGCGCCCGTACCTCTAACCGCAAAGTGCCGGCGGCCGAAGTTGGCGGTCTGGATGGGGACGATCCGGCCCGCGCGTTCATCGCGGCCCAGGACCAGAAAATTGCCGAAATGTCCGGCAATCCGCGTGGTCCGATCAAGTCGATCGCCCGGGCGGCCAAACAATAGCAACCGACGACCCGCTTATTTCCTTGTGAGATCGAGGCCATCCGCGGATTGCGCCGCCTCCTGATCGTGACGCAGTTGGGCCAGGAACGGCTCGTCTCCCACCCCGGCCGCTCCCTGCCAGCGGTCGAACCCGACCAGACCGTCGACAGGCAGCCGCGCCCGCCAGCCCTTCGCTTCCAGCTCGGGCCGCGGCAGGAATTCGCTGACATAGCCGAGGCAAAGGTAGGCCACCGGCACGACATGGTCGGGAATACCGAGAACCTGGCGTAAATCCCCGTGATCCAAGATGCTGACCCAGCCAACCCCGACTCCCTCGGCCCGGGCGGCAAGCCAGAGGTTCTGCACGGCGCAGACCGTGGAATACACGTCCATCTCCGGATTGTGGGTACGGCCAAGAACAACCGGCCCGGCGCGCTCCCGGTCGCAGGTGATGCACAGATTGACCGGCGATTCCAGGATGCCTTCCAGCTTCAGCCGCCGATAAGTCTGCGCCCGCTCATCCGCGAACATGCCGGCCGCCTCGGAATTCGCCGCCTCGAACAGCATCTTGATCCGGGCCTTCACCTCCGGCGCATGGATAACGATGAAGCTCCAGGGCTGCATGAAGCCGACCGATGGCGCAAAATGCGCAGCGGTCAGCAGGCGGCTGAGCACCGCGTCAGGCAGCGGATCGGGCAGAAACTGACTGCGCACGTCGCGCCGGGTCAGGATGATACGATAAAGCGCAGGGCGAAGATCGCCGCCCGGGACGGAATCGTCCCGAGATGCCGTGGCGGTTTCCATTCCAGTCCCCCTCGTGGAAAACCATGGTGGCGGCGCGGTCCAGGCGCCCCCATTCAGTCCTCCGGGCCGGTCTTCTGACTTGGGTTCGTCCCCGACGGATGCCTTCCCGGCCCTTGTCCGGCCAGTGGCTTGTTTCCGTCCGGTCCCCCTTACAGCGCTGGGCACGTGGCGGTTTTGCACCGCCTTCCCGATTCTTCCCGACTCACCAAGCGGCGCGGCGGGACACCCGGAGGCATTTCGGATCCGATCCTATCCGGATTCGCCCCGCCGGCGCCAGCCTACAGCTTCGGACGGTCGGCCGGCTTCGTGAACCATGGGCCGGCTGCCGCCTCATAGGCCATGGCGGCACGCATGACGTCCTGGTCGCGATAGGTGCGGCCGACGATCTGAATACCGGTCGGCACGCCGTTCGACGCACGCCCCGACGGCACGCTGACCACCGGACAACGGCTGAGCGTGTTGAACGGCACGGTCATCACCCAGCCGAGCATCGCGTTGACGACCTTGCCGTTGATCCGCACCTCGTCGCGCGACTGGTCGAAATCGGCCTTCACGGCCGGCAATGCCGACGTCGGGCAGACGAAGACATCGTGTTTCTCCATCATCGGCCCGAAGCTGCGGTACATGTCGTTGGCAACTTGCAGAGTCCACAGGAAATCGGTCGCCCTGGAGGTCCGTCCCTTCTCGGCAAAGGCCCGGGCATAGGTCGTCAGCTTGTCGCCATGTTCCTTCAGGATGACCGCGATCGATGCCCCGAACAGATGTTCGAGATATGTGAGCCCCGCCTTGAGCACGTCCTCCGTCCAGCCAAGATCGACCTCCTCGACCGTCGCCCCCAGCGAGCGGAAGACGTCCAGCGCCGCCAGCGTGTTCCGGCGCACTTCCGGATCGACCTCGTAGAAGCCGAGATCCATCGAATACGCCACCTTCCAGCCCTTGATCGGCTTGTAATCCGTGGGCAGGCGTAACTTCGGGCGCAGCGTTGCGACATCGGTCGGATGCGGCCCGCACATCACGTTCTGCAACAAGATGGCGTCGGCCACGCTGCGCGCCAGCGGCCCGGTATGACAGTAGAAATCGAGATTGAACGGCGGGTCGTCGGGATTGCGCCCATAGGGCGGCTTGTAGCCGACCAGCCCGCAGGTGGTCGCCGGAATGCGGATCGAACCGCCGATATCGGACCCGGTAGCCACCGCCGAGGTGCCGGCGGCGAGCGACGCCGCGGTGCCGCCCGACGATCCACCGGGCGTGAATTGCGGATTCCACGGATTGCGGGTGACGCCCCACAGCCGCGAATTGGTATAACCGGCGCACGAAAATTCCGGCGTGGCCGTGCGCGCATGGACGATACCGCCGGCACGCAGGATGCGCTCGTTGTTGACCGAGGTCTTGTCGGCGACGAAGTCCTTGTAGACCAGCGAGCCCATCGAGGTCGGCTTGCCCTTGATGTAGCTTTCGTCCTTGATGCCGACCGGCAGACCCTCCAGCGCCCCGATCCGGGCGCCGGTCTTCATGTATTTCGCCTCGGCCTTGCGGGCCAGATCCATTGCCTCGTCGAAATGCCGGTAGGTAAAGGCGTTGATCGTGCCCTCCACCACCTCGGCCCGGGCGATGGTCGCCCGCATCAACTCCACCGGTGACAGCGTGCGGGCGCGAAAGCGGCGCAACGCCTCGGTCGCGGACAGATAGCAGAGTTCGATATCGGACATGGTCACTTCCTCCGTCATGTCCCGCTGGCCAACGCCTCGCCGATCGCCTCGACGACACGTTGAAAGGCCACGCTGCGCTCCAGGGACTGAAATGTCGGCCAACTCGACAGCTTGACGATCACCAGATCGAGATCGGGGTCGATCAGGATACGCTGACCGAATACGCCCCGCGCCATGTAGGCGCGTCGGCGATGATCGGCGATCCAGAACTTGTTGCGATAGGCGCCGCGCGGCAGAACATCGGTATAGGGCGCGCCGAACAGCGAGGGATCGCCCCGACGCGTATCCTCGATCCATTCCAGCGGCAGCACCCGCCTGCCATCGGCAACGCCCCCGTGCAGATGCATCAGCCCGAAGCGGGCGTAATCGCGCAGCGTGACGTTGAAGCCGCCATCGGCCAGCGGGTAGCCGGCCGCATCGACGGTGAAGCAGGCGCTCTCCTCGGCGCCGAGCCGTTGCCACAGCTCGCGGCTTACGAGATCGGCGAAACGCAGGCCACCCGCGCGCTCCAGGCAATGCGCCAGCACATCGGTCTCGATCGAGCGGTAGCGGAATTTCGCGCCGTGTTCACATTCCTTGACCTTGAGGCCGAGGATCTGGTCCCACATGCAGGCGGGCGCCTTGCGGCGGCCGAGGCGCGGCTTCCAGCCGCTGGCAATGTCGCTCAGGCCGACATCGGAATGGGGGTCTTCGTAATTCTCGCTGAAACGGACACCGCTGGTCATGTCGAGCACGTGCCGCAGCTTCGCGCCCTTCCAGGCGGTCCGCTTCAATTCCGGCAGATAGTCGGTGACCTGGCCTTCCGGGTCGATCAGGCCGCGCCCGGCAAGAATACCGGCCACCGTGCCAGTGACCGACTTGGCGACAGACTGCGACAGATGCAGCGTGCGCTCGGTCATGCCGTTCAGGTAACGCTCAAGAACGATCGCGCCGCGATGAAGCACGATAAAGCCGTCGGTGAAATCTTCCTCCAGCCACCGGCCCAGGGTAGTCTGCCTTCCTTCGGCGGGCGATACCGGGAGCGATTCCAGGTCGCGTATCGCGTAAGGCAGGCGCCATACCGGGCCCTGGCCGCGCCAGACCTCGACGGTCGGCAATATCTCCCGGATATGCTGGAAGGCCCAGCGATTCCACGGTGGGCGATCCCAATCTCCGCGCGGCACTCGCCCTTCCGGGGGTACCGGGAATCCCCGCATGATTTCGTGCCCGCGCATGACGCTCCGTTTCCCTCAAGCAAAAAAGATCGGCCTTTTGCCACATAGAGCCTGAAAAAAGCCCGAGGACGATTTCGTCCCCGGGCTTCGTTGTCGCGTCTTACTTCATCAGGTTGGTCCAGATCTTGGTATAGAGTTCGTTCACGTCCTGCCCGCAGGGCGGGATGAACTCGGCCTTGTACCAGGACGGCGCCTTGATTTCCGGGGCGTTGGCGAACTCGGCCGGCATGAATTTCTCGCTGCCGTCGATGCCGTTCGCATATTTGGCGAAATCCGAGATCATGGCGGCGTTTTCCGGATCCATGATGAAGTTCTGGAACAGCTTCGCGTTCTCGGCGTTCTTGGCATCCTTCAGCACGACCACGTTATCCATCCAGGTGGCCAGGCCTTCCTTCGGATAGCCGTAGGCGACATTCGGATTGGCCAGCCGGGCCCGCATCGACGCGCCATTCCAGTTGACACCGGCATGGATGTCTTCCTTGCCGAAACGCTCGACATTGCCGTACTCCATCGACAGCCAGGTCTTTTTGGCCTCGACCAGCATGTCGCTGACGATCTTCATCTGCGCCTTGTCGGTGTTGCAGTGCGGGAAGCCCTTGTAGAACAGGGCGGCATTGATCACGTCGTTCATCTCGGGCACGACATTGATCTTGCCCTTCAGTTCCTCCGGCGGATTGAAGACGACGGCCCAGGTGTTGATGTCGCCGCCATAGGTCTTGGTGTTGACGGTAACGCCGGTGGTGCCCCACTGCCAGGGCACCGAATAGTTACGGCCCTTGTCGAAATAGACCTCCTGCCACTGCTTGGTCATGTTCTTGAAATTCGACATGGAGCTGGGCTTGGTTTCCAGCAGCAGCCCTTCGTCGATCATCACCTTGACCATATAGTCCGAGGGCACGACGATGTCGTAGCCATGGCCACCGGCCTTGATCTTGGCCAGCATGGAATCGTTCGAATCGTAATCCGCCAGCGTGACCTTCACGTTGTAGGCCTTCTCGAACTTCTCGATCAGCGCCGGGTTCGTGTAGTTGCCCCAGTTGAAGATGTTGAGTTCGCCGTCGGCACGCGCCGTCCCGGCTGCCAGCATGGGCAGAGCCAGGACGAGGGCGCCGGTCAGAAGTTTTTTCATGTGTCGTCTCCCTGTGTTGTTGGGGTTAAGGATACTAGCGCTTCCTCCGGCTGAGGAAGAAGAACAGCGTCACCAGAAGCACCGAGACCAGAAGGAACAGCGAGGATACCGCATTCATTTCCGGTGTCACGATGCGCCTGAGCTGGCCGATCACGTAGAGCGGCAGGGTGTCCTGCCCGGGCCCGGCGACGAACAGCGTGATCACCACGTCGTCGAGCGAAATCACGAAGGCCAGCATCCCGCCGGCCAGCACGCCCGGCATCAGGAGCGGCAGGGTCACGTAGCGGAACACCCGCCAGGGCGTGGCGTAAAGGTCGGCCGCCGCCTGTTCCAGGGTCAGGCTCATATCCTCCAGCCGGGCGCGGATCGGCATATAGGCGAAGGGAATGCAGAACGCCGTATGGGCTGCGAAGAGATAGCCCATACCGGTATAGCCGGTCGCGGCCTTGATCATCGCGAAGAAAACCAGCAGGGCCACCGCGGTGACGATTTCGGGCACCATCAGCGGCTGGTTGATCAGCGCGTAGGCAGCCGTCATCCCGCGGAAGGGCGCTGTCCGGGTGGTGGCCAGTGCCGCCATCGTCGCGACAACGGTGGACACTACCGTGGCGAAGGCCGCCACCTGCAACGAGCGTACCGTCGCGTCCTGAATCTGCCGGTTGTGGATCGCCATGTCGTACCAGCGCCATGAAAATCCTTCCCAAACGGCAATCGAATTGCCGTCGTTGAAGGAATAGATCACCAGCGTGACCATCGGCGCATACAGCATCACGAAGCAGAGCAGCGCGATTGTCGTGAAACCGCCCTGATCCCGGACCGAGAACCGGCGCGACAGCCCGAAAGTGAAACGGCGCTCAGCCATGCCGCGCCTCCCGTCCCGTGGTCGCCCGAACGTAAATCAGCAGCGCCACCATCACCAGCGCCATCAGGGTCAGCGAGATCGCCGAGCCGAGCGGCCAGTTGCGGCCCTGACCGAACTGGAACTCGATCAGGTTGCCCAGCATCATGTTCAGGCCGCCGCCAAGCACGCGCGGCGTGACATAGGCACCGAGCGCGGGGATAAACACCAGGATCGAGCCGGCGATGATGCCGGGCCGCACCAGCGGCAATATAACGTGCCGCAGCACCTTCCAGCGATTGGCGTAAAGATCGTACCCCGCCTCGACGAGCCGGAAATCCAGCTTCTCGATGCTGGCATAGAGCGGCAGAACCATCAGCGGCAGGTAGACATAGAGCAGGCCGACGGCGATCGCGAAATCCGTGTAGAGCATCTGGATCGGCTCGTCGACGATGTGCAGCCAGCCCAGGACCACGTTGATCACCCCCTCGTTGCGCAGGATTTCCATGATCGCGAAGGTGCGGATCAGCAAATTCGTCCAGAACGGGATGGTGATCAGGAACAGCCAGATATTGCGCGTGCGCGCCGGCCGGGTGGCAATGAAATAGGCGGTCGGGAAACCGACCACGAAGGCCATCGCTGTGGCCATGACCGCCAGCCGCAGCGAGCGCAGGAAGATCGACAGATGCGCGTCCGCGAACGACACCACGTCGTCGAACATGCCGCGCTCCAGGAATACGTTGAACCAGGCTTCCGACGAGAAATTCCAGATCACGCCGGCATAGTTGCCCTTTTCCAGGAACGAATAGACCAGCACGATCAGGATCGGCCCGGCCGCCGCCAGGGTGATGATAGTCACCGCCGGCGCCAGCAACAGCCAGCGGTTTCGCGTGACCCGCCGCGCCGCGTCCCGGGCCGCCGCGTCCCCCGCCAGGGCGATAGCGCGCGTTGCCGTCATCGCCTCAATCCCTCAGGATCTGGATTGCGCCGCGGCCGATCGCCACCGCCAGATCCTCGCCCGTCTGGAATGCCTCTTCGTCGCCGCGCGCGTTCTGCATGCGCACGACGAAGGGTTCGCCGCCGGCGAGCCTCAGGTGGAAATGCGTATCCGTGCCGAAATAGACCACGTGCTCCAGCCGGCCGCGCAATTCCCCCTCGCCCTCGACACGGGTCAACCGGGCGTGTTCGGGCCGGATGACGACGGTGACCTTGCCGGCGGGAACCCCGCCCTCGGGCACGGTCGCCGGCGCGGTCTTGCCGGATGGCAGGCGGATGATGGCGCCCCTGCCCTCGGTCGAAACCAGATCGGCCGTCAGGAAATTCGTCTCGCCGATGAAATTGGCCACGAAGCGCTCAGCCGGCCGATCGTAGATGTCGCGCGGCGAGCCGATCTGCAGGATGCGCCCGCTGCTCATCACGGCGACGCGGTCCGACATGGTCAGCGCTTCTTCCTGGTCATGGGTAACGAAGACGAAGGTGATGCCGGTCTCGTGCTGCAGGCGTTTCAGTTCGATCTGCATCTCCTTGCGCAGCTTGAGATCCAGCGCCGACAGCGGCTCGTCCAGCAGCAACACCTTGGGGTGCGGCGCCAGGGCGCGGGCCAGCGCCACGCGCTGCTGCTGACCGCCGGAAATCTGGCTGGTCTGCCGGTTTTTCAGCTCTTCCATGCGCACCAGACGCAGCATGGCGTC
>JAHELM010000075.1 GCA_024644185.1 Rhodospirillales bacterium
TAGCCCATGGCCTTGATGAAGGCCTTGCGCAGGAACAGCGAGAAACCCTCGTCGCCGTAACTGGTCAGCCCCTTGCGCATGCCGGTTTTCCCGCCGGCCATGGCCCGCCCCCGCCCCGTCAGGATTTCTTGCCGTCGAGTTCGGCGAACACCTTGCGGGCGATGCGGAAACACTCCACGCCCACCGGCATGCCGGCATAGATGGTGATCTGCGTCAGGATCGCCTTCAACTCGTCGCGGGTGACGCCGTTGGTGATGGCGCCGCGGAAATGCAGTTCCCATTCATGCATGCGGTTCATCGCCGCGATCATGCCCAGGTTCAGGATGCTGCGGGTCTTGCGGTCCAGCGTCTTGTCGCCCCAGGCGACGCCCCAGCAATATTCGGTCAGGACTTCCTGGAATTCGCGATTGAAGTCGTCGGCGCCCTGCAATGTCTTCTCGACATACTCCGCCCCCAGAACCGCCTTGCGCTCGGCCAGTCCCCGCTCGAACCGCTGCTTGTCCATGCGATGTCCCCCTGTTGCGTCGCTCGTTCCACATGCCCGGCGGCATGTGCGCGCCGGCCCTCCCAGCGGTGTGCCACGAAGCACGCCGGGCGGGCAAGGGGTTGATGCGAATCGCGCACCGGCGCGGCGGCAAAGGTCTTAAAGTTAAGACTATAAGACCTATGTCGCCGAAACGGTGTCTGTCCGGGCCTTCCGGACAGGCCTGTCCGCCGCGCTGCCTCCCGACAGGCCGGATCGCGGGGCCTCAGCGGCTGCGTTCGATCTCGACGCCGACGGCGGCGGCGTCGGGCATGACGTCCAGCTTGTCGACCCGGACCCGTGCCCGCGTCACCCGGCAATCCGCCAGGCACAGCGCGGCGATCTCGCTGGCCAGGGTCTCCACCAGATTGATATGGCCGCGGGCGATGATGGCGCGGATTCCGTTGGCGATATCCTCGTAGGACACCACATTGGCGATGTCGTCGCCCAGCGGGCCGCGATGTTCCGTCACCGCCAGTTCGACGTTGATCCGCACCCGCTGCGGCGCGAGGCGTTCGCGCTCGTACACGCCGATCCGCGCCGGCAGCACCAGATCGGCGATGCGGATGCGATAGGTTCCGGCCTGCTTGTCGGGCACTGCCGCCAGCGGCAGCGACGCCAGGGGGGCGCGGGTTACGGTCATCCGGGCGATCCTCGCTTTTCAGCTTGTGCAGCAACGGCCGGATGGCGGCGCGCGCTTGCGTATTGGCAACACCTTCGCGGCGATTCGTCATTGGGCCGCTTGAAACGCTCGCCAGACTATGCCCCAACCGGGCAATCCGGGCAACGGCCGCCCGTTGGCGCCTGTAAGCTGTCTAGCGGAATTCCGGCATGCGGTTTTGTCCGCGGGCGGCGCTTTTGGCATGTTGCGCGCCCTCGCCCGCCCCGGACTTTACGAATTCTTCATTGGGACTTGCCACGCTGGCCCTGATACCATGCAGCGAATACGATTCGCGGGATATGGCTGGACGAATGCGAGTGACGCTTGGGATTCTTGGACTGGCCATGCTAGTCGCGGCCTGCGGTGGGGCCTCGCCGCCGATCCGCGATCCCGGTCTTTCGCCGTCCGGGCGCCCGTGGCCGTCGCCCTATGCCGGCACGACGCAGCCCGGGGCACCGCCCGCCTGGGGACCGGCCGTCAGCCCGGCCGCCGCCACCGGCGAACCGGCCGCCGCCAATCCGCGCATCGTCAGCCAGTCAAAGCGGCTGCAATGCGTGCCCTATGCGCGCGAGCTTTCCGGCATCCAGATTCGCGGCGACGCCTGGACCTGGTGGAACCAGGCCGCCGGCCGCTACGAACGTTCGCCGCGGCCCGCCGTCGGGGCGGTTGTCGTATTCAAGCAGACCAGCCGTAACCGGTATGGCCATCTGGCGGTCGTCACCCGCATCGTCAGCAACCGGGAAATCATCGTCACCCATGCCAACTGGCTGAACAAGGGCGAGATCCATATCGATACCCCGGTATTCGACGTGTCGGCCAAGAACGACTGGTCGGCGGTGCGGGTCTGGTACACGCCGAAGAATATTCTTGGACTCAATGTCTATCCGGTGAACGGGTTCATCCTGCCGTCGCGGCAACAAGCCACGCGCTGACGTCGCGACGCCCCCCCATCTCGCACGCCGCGCCCGATCGGGGATTGCATCGCCGCACCGTTTCACGGCAGACTACAACAAAAGAGATTTAATTTCGCGAAAGCGCGCTTCATCGTCGGCGGAAGCGTGCGGCCGGTCAGCATAAGACATGCCGACGGATCATAAACCGGGAAAAACCCGGCAGCAGGCGGGTTGCCCCGCCGCGGATCGATCCGAACGGGGGGACGTTCATGTCGACGCAATTTTCGACGCCGGAAAATCGGGACAATCTTTCTGCTCTTGCCACGGGCACCAGAAGTTTCCTTGCGGATCACTTCCTGGACTCCCTCGGCCGGATGCTCGCCGCGGGAACGCTGACGATCCGCTATCCGGACGGGCATGTTCGCGAATATCGCGGAAAACAGCCGGGTCCTTCGGCGCATCTGGATATCCACGATTCCGTGGTCGCCCGGCGGACCATGACCGGCGGCGCGCTGGGGTTCGCCGAATCCTACATGGCCGGCGACTGCGACTCTCCCGACCTTACCGCCGTCCTGGAACTGGGCGCGATCAACGAGGATGCCTTCGCCCGCCGGCTCGACGGCAAGTTGCTGATGCGAATCCTGCACCGGTTCGGCCATTTGCTGCGACCCAACACCAAACGCGGATCGCGCCGCAACATCAGCGCGCATTACGACCTCGGCAACGAATTCTACGAGACCTGGCTGGACGACAGCATGACCTATTCCTCGGCCCTGTTCGGTGAAAACCCGGCAAGCCTGGCCGAGGCGCAACGGGCGAAATATCGACGAATGGCGGAAATCGCCGGCCTGCGCCAGGGGCACAAGGTGCTGGAAATCGGTTGCGGCTGGGGCGGATTCGCCTGCTTCGCCGGGGCGGAAATCGGTTGCGACGTCACCGCCCTGACCATTTCCGACGCCCAGCACGATTTCGCCGCCGCCCGCGTCCAGCGCGAGGGGCTGGGTGACAGGGTGAAGATCGTCAAGCGCGACTACCGCGACCAGCAGGGCCGCTTCGACGGCATCGTGTCGATCGAGATGTTCGAGGCGGTCGGCGAGCGCTACTGGCCCGTGTTCTTCGACCGCGTTCGCGACAACCTGGCGAGCGGCGGTCGCGCGGCGCTGCAGATCATCACCATCGCCGACGACTTCTGGCCGGTCTATCGCCGGAGCGCGGATTTCATCCAGGCGCATATATTTCCGGGCGGGATGCTGCCCTGCCCTTCGGGACTTCTCGACCAGTTCGCGCGCGCCGGACTTTCCGTGATCGACGATGCCGGGTTCGGGCTGGACTATGCCCGCACTCTGGCGGTATGGCGCGAGCGCTTCAACGAGGCCTGGCCGCGCATCGCGCAAATGGGATTCGACGATCGGTTCCGGCGAATGTGGAGTTATTATCTGGCCTATTGCGAGGCCGGCTTCAGGATCGCGCGGATCGACGTGCGGCAGATCGCACTGGGCCACGCACCCTGAGCGACGATCCGGTTCGGCAATCCCCGTGCCCGCTTTTCAGGCGATGCCCTGCATTGCCTGTCTATTGACCGGCATTCTGCCCAAGTTGCCGCGGCCGGTCAGGCCAACCAGACCTTGTTGAACTGGTGGTACAGGGTCGGGTGAGTCTTGTAGCCCTTCACATTGTCCTTCACGGCAGAGAACACGGCGCGGAAATACGGCTGCACCATGATCGCGTCGTCCTGGAGGATCTTCTCGCACGTCTCCATGGCCTCGCGCCGTTCCTTCGGATCGAAGATCGATTCCGCGATATCGAGCGCCTTGTCGAACTCCGGATTGGAATAGCTCGACTCGTTCCATGGCACGCCGGACCGATACGCCAGGCTCAGTACCATGGTACCCAGCGGCCGGTGCGTCCAGGCGGTCAGGGAGAACGGCGCCTTGTCCCAGACTTCCCAGTACTGGGCCGCCGGCATGACATCGATGTTCAGGGTGATTCCGGCCTCGGCCAGATTGTTCTTCAGCACGGAGACCGAATCCTGCTCCTGCGTGCCCTGGGTATTGCCGACGGTGCAGGTAAGGGTCAGGCCGTTGGCGTAACCCGCCTCCTTGAGCAACTGTTTGGCCTTTGCCACGTCGCGCTTCAACGGCGGCAGCTTGAAGTATTCCGGATGAATCGCCGCGACGTGGTGGTTCTCACCGACCGTACCCATGCCACGATGCGCCTTCCGGAAGTTTTCCTCGTTGTCGGAGCACAGCACGATGGCCTGCCGCACGCGGATGTCGTCGAACGGTTTTTCCGTCACCTTCATGCGGATCACGCCGGTCTGTGCGGTCTGCGCCTGCGACACCACCGCGCCCGGAATCCGCTTCACCGCATCCAGGGTGTTCAGGTCCAGCCGGAAAATACCGTCAAGTTGCCCGGATGCCAGCGCCGCCGCGGCTGCGGCTGAATCCTCGCCAACGTCGATGTAGTGGATCTCATCCAGATAAACCTCGCCGCCCCAATACGGCTCCTTGCGACGGCGCAGGATGGCCGACTCGCCCACCTTGTGCTCGACCAATTCGAAGGCGCCGGTGCCGACCGGGTTCTTCGACAGGTTGCCGCCCTCGTCTTCAAAACGGCGATGCACGATCGCGGTCGGATAATTGTACAGGTTCTCGGGGATCGACAGGACCGACGAATTCAGGTTCAGCCGGACCGTATAATCGTCGATCTTCTCGACCGCGCCCTCGGTCATCTTCTTCTTGCCATTGCCGGCATCGCTGGTCATGGCGCTGAACAACCCGATATTGGAGGATCCCGTCTTCGGTTCCAGCCAGCGCCTGAAGTTGTAGACCACGTCGTCGGCGTTGAATTCGTCGCCATTCGACCATCTGATGCCCTTGCGCAGTGTGAACGTCCAGGTTTTCAGATCCTCGGAGGGCTGCCAGCTCTCGGCCAGATAGGGCCGGGTGACGTTATCGGTATCGGTGATCGCCAGATATTCGACGATATGCCGGGAAATATCCGATTTCTCGACCCAGTCGAAGGTGGCGGGGTCGGACATTTCCTGCACCTGCAGCGACATCCGGAACGTGCCGCCCTTCTTCGGCGTTTCGGCCATGGCCGGGGCGACAAACGGCGTGCCGGTCATCTTGCCGGCCAGCGCATAGGCAGCCCCCGCCGACATGCCGAGCAGCGCCGCCGTGCGCACGAATTCACGCCGGTCGATCGTCTTGCGGCGCAGCATTTCCGCCAATTCCGGAATCGCCGAATGGACCTCGCCGCCATTTTCGCGGGAAACAGGTCCCATTTTCCTTGTCATGACGTCAGTCTCCCTGATTCAGGCATTTCCGCAGTCTCTGGTCAGAGATGGAAAACTACTAATATTCCAGCGTCATAACCGGACAATCGCCACTTGCCGCGGTCAAATGCATGCGGCCTTCCTGCTCGATTTATTTTCCGGGGCGATCATGTATCAATGCCTTCGCGGGTATTGAATAATTGACGGGCATGGCCTGCCTGTCAAACCCTAAGCGCCCACGCGATGCCGGCGCAGGAACGATAATATTCCGCGAACCGGCGAATGTTTTGCCGCAAGCGACGCCGCTGCTATGCAAGCAGCGGCCCGCCGCCCGCGTCGGATCCCATGATCTCGTAGTCGGATTCCGCCATGATCGCCATGCCGGCCAACCCGAGCGCGCTCCGTGCATCGGCCAGCCGGAAATCCGCGAGAGCCATCCGCAAGCCCTCGCGCAATGCCAAGAGTTCCTTGTCGCCCAAACCCGCGCCGGCAATCAGCGGCAGGCCAGGGGCCGGCGCGGTGCGCCACTGGACACGCAAAGGCGCCACCGCTTCCGGCGCGTGACGCGACAGAAGGCCGAAGGTCACGCAGTCGATAGCCGCCACATCGGCCTCGCCACGCGCGACCATGGCCATGCTTTGCCGGTGGCCGCCGGACCGAACCACCGCGTGAAACGCAGGCTTGTCGCCCCGAGGTGCCAGGAAGTGGCGCAAAGCATGGTGGCCGGACCAGGACTCCGGCAAGTTAACGGCACAGCAACGCTCCGGCAGCGCACGAATATCGGCAATCGGATCGTCCCGCCGCACGACGACGAAGCTGCAATAGTTCGGGCCGTCGCAGCCGGGAAGATCATAGCAGGGCGTGGCGACCAGCCGCACACGCCCCCGCAAGGCGGTCGCGAGCGGATAGCCGCAGCTTTGGCTGAGCAGAAGCGCGGGATGCAGCCAGGTCGCCAGCCCCTCGCCGGGGCGGTGCAGGGTCTCGGGCACCCCGACGACGCCCGCCGCCCGGAAATGTCCCGCCAGCCCATGCCACCACTCATCGGTCGCCTGCCGCAGTTCCGGCAGATCGTACATCGGCAGGCTGGCCATGCGTGCGTTCACGACCGTCTCCCTTCTCAGCAGACACCGGTGCGGCAGGCGCCAGAAGCCGACACGCCTTCTTCGCCATATCCGAAATTCTTGCGGATTCACCGAGCCTTTTTACAAATATTTAGTCTTATTGGCTTCTAATCCCCCGGTAGATACCAGTTTGTCAAACCGGCCCACGCGCGCCGGTCGAGAGGGATGGAAGGCAATTCGCATGGGAATTTCGTTTCGGGCAGTTCGGGCGATCATCGGGCTGGGAATGTTCGCGGCCCTTATTTCCGCCTGTTCATCCGACGAGTCGATGGTCGACAAGGGCTGGATGCCGAAGCGGATCATCGGGAATATCGCCCAGATTGAACCTGGGGTCTATGGCGAGAAATACGCCATCGTCGAGTATCGGAACGGCGAGGAAATGCGGTCCGATATCGTCGACCTCCAGTTCCTCGGCCAGATTCCAGCCGGCGACAAACCTCCTTACATCATTTTTGCCGGCCGCCGCTGCGCCAACTGCGAGTCCAACATTTCGATCTATGTCTCCAAGCCGGGGTCACGGCTGTCCAAGGGCAGCGACCGCTACCGCTACCCCGGCCGGCTATACAGTCACATCAACGGCCAGTTGATCGAGGAAACACGAGCCTTTTTCGGCGAATGCCTTGCCGGGCACAGCGCCGGAACGGTGGCGTGGTTCGTCCGTTCCCGGCGCGACGGGGCCGAGTGGCAGGATTTCACGGTTCTCATTGAAGTTCTCGGTTCCGGGTTGAACGAAGAAACCCTGCGCGACCCGACGCCCTCGATCGAACCCACGCTTGCCCTCGTCAAACAGGGCCGTTGCAGGGAAATTCCCGGCCGGCAGATGAGCAGCGAGCCGTAATACCCAGAGATCAGGCGGTCTGCAGGGCAGCGAGACGATCCTCGTCGAGCTCGATGCCAAAGCCAGGCGCATCCGGCAGCGTGAGATACGCCTCGCGGTCGAGGGACAACGGCTTCTTCAGCATGTAATCGCGTCGCTCGGCGGTCCATTCCGGCGGGTCGCCCGGATATTCCAGCCAGGGCCCGCCCCCACAACCGGCATACAGATGCGCATTGGCGAGAAGGCCGATGCCATTCCCCCAGCTATGCGGGGTAAACATCACGCCGGCGGCCGATGCCTTCGCCGCAACCCGGGCCAGGGCCGAAATACCGCAGGTCAGTGTCGCATCGGGCTGCAGCACGTCCACCGCCCGCCGCTCGATCAGGTCGACCAACGCATGTTCCTCGCGCGTCATCTCGCCAGCCGCAATCCGCATGCCGATGGCCCCACGCAGCGCCGCCATGCCCCGCACATCACCGCGGTGCAGCGGCTCCTCCATCCAGTAGACGCCGAGCGGCTTCAATTCGCGCGCGACGGCCAGCGCCTGGTGATAGGTCCAGGATGGCGTCGTGTCCCAAGGCATCCGCCAACCCTGATTGCAGTCGACCAGAAGTTCGACCTTGTCGCCGACCGCCACCCGCACGGCCTCGACCGCGCGGACGTCGTCGCGCCAGTCGGCCCGGTGAAAGCGAATCTTGATTGCCGGAAATCCCTGCTGCGCGAAGGTCCGCGCCACCCTGGCCAGCGCCTTGCCATCGCGCAAAACGCCCGTGGACGCATAGCAGCGCACCCGCCCGGACTCGCCACCGAGCATTCGCCAAACCGGCTGTCCGCGGATTTTGCCTGCGAGGTCCCACAGCGCGACCTCCAGCGGCCATGACCGGCATCCATGAAAATCGATATTCGCCAGCACCGCGGACAGATGATGGAGATCCAGCGGATCCTGGCCGATCAGCAGATCGAGATAATCGCCGATCCCCTCCATCGGCGAGCCCGAACCGATGCCGACGGCCCCGTCGGCCGTGGTTACCCGGACAACGGAGACGACGAAGCGGGTCCGGGGCCGGCTGTCCCACGCCGCGGGAAACGGAGGGTCAAGCGGAAGGCTGTGATGCGTAACCTCGATCCGCTGGATACGATGGGCACCAGGCGGCACGCCGACGATACGGCGCCGCTGCGGAATAACGGTGGTATTTTCGTCTAATTTGCTCATTCTCGGG
>JAHELM010000076.1 GCA_024644185.1 Rhodospirillales bacterium
GCCTGACGATCATCCGCGACAGCGATATCCGGGACAAGTCGTTCACGGAGCGCGCCCCGAAACTGGGCGGTCTCGTCGAGTTCTACCGCTCGCCCGACCGCGTGTTGTGGACGCCGACCGGCATCAACGTGCCCGACTATCCGAAGCTGGCCCAGCTCTGGTGGCAGAACATCGGCGACGTCAATTCCGGCACCTTCACGCCACAGCAGGCGATGGATCGCCTGGCCGGTGAGATGGACCAGGTGATGGGCCGCATGGAAGCCGCCGACAAGGCGAACAACACGTACAGCGGCTGCGGCCCGAGGCTCAACGAGCCGAAGGATCCGTCTGCCTGGCTCGGCAAGCCGAATGGCCCCAAGGCCAAGCTGGCGAACGAGAAGCCGCAGGGCGAGACGATCGCCTATGAGGAACTGATCAAGCGCTGGACCGCCCAGTAAGCCGGATCGGTGAGTCGAAAGCTCTCCCGGGCGCGCGGACCGCGCGTCCGGGGCGAGTTTCATGGTATTGCTGAAACGGCGGTTTGCCCTGACGGAAGGATGACGGACGGCCCATGACCCTTGAGCTGCGAAAGGTCACCAGGCGCGTGGGCGCGAATGTCCACATTCACGAAACCAGCCTCACTCTGGAGGAGGGCAGCTTCAACATTCTCCTCGGCGCGACGCTGTCGGGCAAGACGACGTTGATCCAGCTGATGGCAGGGCTGGAGCGGCCAACGACCGGCGAAATCTGGTTCCGCGGGAAGAATGTTACCGGCGTTCCTGTGCAGCGGCGGAACGTGTCGGTGGTCTACCAGCAATTCATCAACTACCCCCATTTGTCGGTATA
The DNA here is from genome assembly GCA_024644185.1 of Rhodospirillales bacterium. Classification (GTDB taxonomy): domain Bacteria; phylum Pseudomonadota; class Alphaproteobacteria; order UBA8366; family JADFVY01; genus JAHELM01. Next base: position 826 of record JAHELM010000076.1, read on the forward strand.
CGAAAACATCGCCTCGCCCCTGCGCGTGGCGGGGATGGGCGCAAGCGAAATCGAATCCCGCGTCGGCAAGGTGGCGGAACTCTTGCGGCTTCAGCCGATGCTGAAACGGCGCCCAGGCGAATTGTCCGGCGGCCAGCAGCAGCGCACGGCCATCGCCCGGTCCCTGGTGAAGGATTGCGACGCGATCTTCCTGGACGAGCCGCTGGCCAATCTGGACTACAAGCTGCGCGAGGAAATGCGCGACGAATTGCCGAAACTGTTCGCCGGCCGGCGCTGCGTTGTCGTCTACGCCACGACGGAGCCGTCCGAGGCGTTGCTGTTCGGCGGCTGCACGGCCACCCTTCACCAGGGCGGCGTTACCCAGTTCGGCCCGACCTCCGACATCTACAGGCGACCGTCGGACCTGAACAGCGCGAGGGTTTTCTCCGATCCGCCGATCAACGTGGCGGAGATCGTCAAGCAGGGCGACCGCATTCTGCTGGGCGCCGATATCGTCTGGCCGACTCCCGGCCGCGTCCGGAACATTCCCGACGGAAACTACACCGTCGGTCTGCGGCCGCACCACATCACGGTCGCTCCGACGCGTCCGGGGCTTGCCGAGATCGAGGGGGTGGTGCTCGTCGCCGAGCTGAGCGGATCTGAATCCGTTGTGCATTTCAACGTCAATGGCCTGACATGGGTGTCGCAGTCGCAAGGCATCCATGCGCTGGAGGTCGGCTCCAGGGTCAGATTTCATGCCGACCTCGACCGCATTTTCTTTTTCGATGTCGACAGCAGGCGGATCGCATGATGAGTTTTCAGCCGGACGAGGGCCCGTGATGGCGAAGATCACCCTTCAGGACCTGCGCCACAGCTATCGCGGCAATCCGCGGAACGACGACGACTGGGCGCTGAAACGTCTGACGCTGGAATGGCGGGATGGCGGCGCTTACGCCCTGCTCGGACCTTCGGGCTGCGGCAAGACGACCCTGCTGAACATCATTTCCGGGCTGATCCGGCCCAGCGAGGGGCGCATCCTGTTCGACGGGATCGACGTCACCGACGCCACGCCGGAATTGCGCAATATCGCCCAGGTCTTCCAGTTTCCCGTCGTCTACGACACCCTGACGGTTTACGACAATCTGGCTTTTCCGCTGCGAAACCGGGGTGTCGGCGAGGCCGAGGTCGATCGGATCGTGCGCCAGATTGCCGCCATGCTCGATCTCGAGTCCACGCTGACGCAGCGAGCCTCCGGGCTTTCGGCCGACGGTAAGCAGAAGATATCGCTGGGGAGGGGGCTGGTCCGGTCGGACGTCAACGTGATCATGTTCGATGAGCCGCTGACGGTCATCGATCCGCACCTGAAGTGGCAGTTACGTTCGAAACTGAAGGAACTGCACCATCGCATCGGCCGCACGATGATCTATGTGACGCATGACCAGACCGAGGCCCTGACCTTTGCCGACGAGGTGACGGTGATGAAGGACGGGATGATCGTGCAGACGGGCACGCCGGTCGATCTGTTCGAGCGCCCGCGGCATGTCTTCGTGGGCCACTTCATCGGCTCTCCCGGAATGAACGTGCTTCGTTGCGAGGTGAAGGGCGGCAAGGCCCTTGTCGCCGGCCAGCCGGTCGAGAGCGTCAACGCCGGCCGGTATCGGGGCGCCGGCGCCGGCCTGCAACTGGGTGTGCGGCCGGAATTCGTGAAATTCGCATCCGACGGCATCGCCGTCGACGTGGTGAAGGTGGCCGATGCCGGCCGCCACAGGATCGTCGAAACCCGGCTGGGTGACGAGGTCGTCAACATGCTTCAGCCCGAGGACGAGGCGGTACCGCAGGGCCGCGCGCATCTGCGCTTCGACCCTGCGCATACGCAAATCTATGAAGACGGCTGGATCGTGGATTGAGGGGGCGGAAGGATGCGAAAGACAGCCAATCAGAAAGCCTGGTTCTTCGTCCTGCCGGTGGTGTCGCTGGTGGCCTTCAACGCGATCGTGCCGCTGATGACGGTGGTCAATTATTCGGTGCAGGAAACCTTCGGCGACAATGTGTTCTTCTGGGCCGGCGTGCAATGGTTCGAGCAGGTCCTCCGGTCCGATCGGTTCCATGCGGCGCTGTTGCGGCAGCTCATGTTCACCGGAACCATCCTGGCGATCGAGATTCCGCTTGGCCTGGTCATTGCCCTGGCCATGCCGCGCAAGGGGCCGTGGGTTTCCGTATGCCTGGTGCTGATGGCATTGCCGCTGCTCATCCCCTGGAACGTGGTGGGGGCGATGTGGAACATCCTGGCGCTGCCGGATATCGGCCTTCTGGGCTATGGCGTCAATGCGCTGGGGTTCGAGTACAACTACACGCGCCAGCCCGGCTCCGCCTGGGCGACCGTGATCGTGATGGATGTGTGGCACTGGACCTCGCTGGTCGTGCTGCTGTGCTACGCCGGGCTGATGTCGATTCCCGATGCCTATTATCAGGCGGCCAAGGTGGATGGGGCGCGGCCCTGGGCGGTGTTCCGCTATATCCAGCTGCCCAAGCTGAAACGGGTTCTGACCATAGCGATCCTGCTACGCTTCATGGACAGCTTCATGGTCTATACCGAAGCCGTCGTGCTGACCGGCGGCGGGCCCGGAAATTCCACGACATTCCTGTCCATCGATCTGGTCAAGATCGCGCTTGGCCAGTTCGATCTCGGCCCTGCCGCGGCGATGTCGATCGTCTATTTCCTGATCGTCCTGACCATGAGCTGGATCTTCTACACCCTGATGATGCGGAACGAGGAAATCTGATGCGACGCGCCGGCTGGCTTATTCCCACGCTTTACATCGTCTTCCTGTTGCTGCCGATCTACTGGCTTCTGGCCATGTCGTTCAAGACGACGAACGAGATACTGGGCGGCTTCACGCTGTGGCCGCGGGACTTCACCCTCGACAACTACGCCAAGATATTCACCGATTCGACCTGGTATTCGGGTTACATCAATTCGCTGATCTATGTCGGGGTCAATACGGCGATCTCGGTGGCCGTGGCGCTGCCGGCGGCCTATGCGTTCTCGCGCTACCGGTTTCTCGGCGACAAACACCTGTTCTTCTGGCTGCTGACCAATCGCATGGCGCCGCCGGCGGTGTTTGCGTTGCCGTTCTTCCAGCTTTATTCCGCGGTCGGGCTGTTCGATACGCATATCGCGGTCGCATTGGCCCATACCCTGTTCAACGTGCCGCTGGCCGTGTGGATCCTGGAAGGCTTCATTTCCAGCGTGCCGAAGGAACTTGACGAGACGGCCTATGTCGACGGCTATCCGTTCTGGCGCTTCTTCATCCGCATATTCATGCCGACGATCGCCGCCGGGATCGGCGTCGCCTGTTTCTTCTGCTTCATGTTTTCCTGGGTGGAACTGCTGCTGGCAAAGACGCTGACCTCGGTTGCGGCGAAACCCATCGCGGCGGTCATGACGCGGACGGCAAGCACATCCGGCTACGAACTGGGGCTGCTTGCCGCGGCGGGGTCGCTGACCATCGTGCCGGGGGCCTTCGTGATCTATTTCGTCCGGAACTATATCGCCAAGGGCTTCGCCCTGGGCCGCGTCTGACGGTAAGGGAGGATACGCAATGTCCTGGATGGCGTGGACCTGGCCGACGGCGGGTTTCTTCATCTTCATCCTGTTGTGTTTCATCGGCATGTCGGTGTGGGAATATTGCGCCCCGGGCGGGGCGCCGCGGCGCGGCGTGCTGGGTCTCGATACGACACGCGGCGACCGGCTGTTCATCTCGCTGCTGGGCAGCGCATTCATCTTTCTCGGCTGGCTTGGTCTCGTCGGCGCCCCGCTATGGGCACCGGCGGCGATTGCGATAATCTGGGCGATCACGGTATTCCGTTACGTATGAAATCGGCGGAACGCCGGTAGGGCGAAGGGGGAGGGCAATATGGCGCTGAAGCCGTCGTACATTCTGGCCATCGACCAGGGCACAACATCCTCGCGTGCCATCCTGTTCGACGAGACCCTCTCCGTTGCCGCCTCGGCGCAGCAGGAATTCAAGCAGTATTTCCCCGATTCCGGCTGGGTCGAGCACGATCCCGAGGACATCTGGAAGAGCGTGGTCGCGGTTTGCCGCGCGGCCATCGCGAAGGCCGGCATCGCGGCGTCCGGCATTGCCGGTATCGGCATCACCAACCAGCGCGAGACGGTCGTCATCTGGGACCGGCAGACCGGCAAGCCGATCCATCGGGCCATCGTCTGGCAGGACCGGCGCACCGCCGAACGCTGCGCCGCGCTGCGCAAGGGCGGGCACGAGGCGGCCGTCACGGCGGCCACGGGCCTGCTGCTCGATCCCTATTTCTCCGGCACCAAGGCGAGCTGGATTCTGGACCGTGTGAAGGGTGCGCGGCGGAAGGCAAGGCTCGGCGATCTGTGTTTCGGTACCGTCGACAGTTTCCTGATCTGGCGTCTGACCGGGGGCAGGGTACACGCCACCGATGCGACCAACGCGTCGCGCACGCTGCTCTACGATATCGGCAGGGGCGCCTGGGACGATGGGCTGCTGGACCTGATCGGCGTGCCGCGCGCGATGCTGCCCGAGGTGAAGGACTGCGCCGCCGATTTTGGCGTGACGGAGCGGAAGATTTTCGGCGCGGCGATCCCGATCCTCGGCGTGGCGGGCGACCAGCAGGCGGCGACAATCGGCCAGGCCTGCTTCAAGCCCGGTATGATGAAATCCACCTATGGTACTGGTTGCTTTGCGCTTTTGAATACCGGGGCACAGATGGTTCCGTCAAAAAACCGGCTGCTGACAACCATCGCATACCGGCTCAAGGGGCGCACGACCTATGCGCTGGAAGGCTCGATCTTCGTTGCCGGCGCGGCCGTGCAGTGGCTGCGCGACGGCCTGAAGATCATCAGGTCGGCGAGCGAAACGGATGCGCTGGCGCGCGCCGCCGATCCCCATCAGGCGGTCTATCTGGTGCCGGCCTTCACCGGCCTCGGCGCGCCCTGGTGGGATGCCGAGGCGCGCGGCGCGCTGTACGGTCTGACCCGCAATACCGGCCCGGCCGAGATGGCTCGCGCGGCGCTGGAGAGCGTGTGCTACCAGACCCGCGACCTGGTCGATGCCATGCGCCGGGACTGGACGTCCAGGGCGAGGACGGTGCTGCGGGTCGATGGCGGCATGGTGGCGTCGGACTGGACCATGCAGTTCCTGGCCGACACCCTGCGCGCCCCGGTCGACCGGCCGCAAGTGCTGGAGACGACGGCGCTGGGCGCCGGCTATCTGGCGGGGCTGCAATCCGGCCTCTATCCCGCGCCCGATGAATTCGCCAAGGGCTGGAAGCTGGACCGGCGCTTCACCCCGGCGATGAAGGCGTCCGAGAGCGCAAGGAAATTCGCCGGCTGGCAGGACGCGGTTGCCCGGACGATCGGGTATCGGAAATAGCGCGACGCCCTTTCGTTTTGCCCCGATTTCGGATAGGAACGGGGACCATGACAAGAACACGGCACGACGCAAGACTGAAGATCGGCATCCTTGGGGCCAGCGGCTATACCGGGGCGGAACTGGTGCGCCTGCTGGCGCGCCATCCGGCGGCCGAGATCGTGCTGCTGACCGCCGATCGCCAGGCCGGCAAGACGCTGGGCGAGGTATTCCCGCATCTGGCGCGGTTGCCCTTGCCCGATCTGGTCCGGATCGAGGATGCCGATTGGCGGGGGCTGGACGTGGTCTTCTGCGCGCTGCCGCACGCCACCACCCAGCAGGTGGTCGCCGGAATTCCGAAGGATATGAAGATCGTCGATCTGTCGGCCGATTTCCGGCTGCGCGACGTGGCGACCTACGCCAAATGGTACGGGCACGAACATCTGGCGCCCGATCTGCAGAAATCCGCCGTCTACGGCCTGACCGAGATCTATCGCGACGATATCGCGGCGGCCCGGCTGGTGGCCAATCCGGGATGCTATACCACCGCCTCCGAACTGCCGCTGATTCCGTTGATTGCCGGCGGGTTGATCGGGGCGGACGGCATCGTCATCGACGCCAAGTCGGGGGTCAGCGGGGCCGGCCGCTCGGAAAAGCTCGGCAATCTCCACACCGAGGTCAGCGAGGGCATCAGCGCCTATGCCATCGCCGGCCATCGGCACGCGCCGGAGATCGAGCAGGAGTTGAGCGTGGCCGCCGGGCGCCCGGTGATCGTTACCTTCACGCCGCATCTGATGCCGATGAACCGGGGAATCCTGGCGACGATCTACGTCACCATGACGAATGGCGCGGTTGCCGAGGATCTGCGCATCGCCCTGGCGGCGCGCTACGAGAACGAGCCCTTCGTCCATGTGCTGCCATCGGGCCGTGCGCCGGCGACGCGCGACGTGCGCGGCTCCAACCACTGCCTGATCGGCGTCTTCGCCGACCGCGTGCCCGGCCGCGCCATCGTGGTGTCGGCGCTGGACAATCTGGTCAAGGGCGCGGCCGGCCAGGCGGTGCAGAACATGAATGTCATGTGCGGCCTGCCCGAGGCGATGGGCCTGGAACAGGAAGCGCTGTTCCCGTGAGTGCGCGGCCCGGTTTCCCGGCTGCGATTGTCCTGCCGTGGAAGGGTGTCTGGCCGCGGATCGACCCGACCGCCTTCATCGCGCCGGGCGCCACGGTTATCGGCGATGTTGAGATCGGACCGGGGTCGAGCATCTGGTTTGGCTGCGTGCTGCGCGGCGACGTCAACCGCATCCGCATCGGCGCGGGTTCCAACATCCAGGACGGCAGCGTCGTCCATGTCACCAGCCTGACGTCGGGCGGGCAGGGTACCCATGTCGGCGACCGGGTCACGGTGGGGCACAAGGTGTTGCTGCATGATTGCGTTCTGGAAGACGGCTGTTTCGTCGGCATGGATGCCTGCGTGATGGATCGCGCCGTGATCGAGAGCGGCGGCATGGTCGCGGCCGGGGCGCTGGTGACGCCGGGCAAGCGGGTCGCGCGCGGCGCGTTGTGGGCGGGCCGCCCGGCCGCCCTCATGCGGCCCCTGACGCCAGAGGAACTGGCCGGGCTGGAGCGTATCGCCGGCCGTTATCGGCAGCTTTCCGAGGATTACCGGGCGGACGGTGTCGGCATTCCCGAATCCCGCTGAAGCCGGAACACCGCGCCATAATGGAACGGCGGCAGCTCGACGACCCGGTCGAGCACGAAGCCGGCGGCCGCAATGGATTCGGCGGTTTGCCCTGGCGTCATGCGCATGACCGTGGCCGGACCTCGCGGCGCGCCGAGCACGGCTGTCTCCTCGCGCGGGCGGGCATGCCAGTTGACGATGGCGAAGCGTCCGCCGGGCTTCAGCGCCCTGGCAACGGCATGGGCCAGCGCCGGCTTGTCGGGCACGCCGTGGAAGGTGTTGGCGATCAGCACGAAATCGACGCGGTCCGGCACCAGCCGGTCGCACGAGCCGGCATCGCCCGGGATCCAGCCGGCGGCGCTTGCCCCGGCCTCGGCGACCAGCGCCTTTGCCGCCTCCAGCATGACCGGGTCGAGATCCAGCCCGTAACAACGCCCACCGGTGAGCCTGGCCAGCGGCGCGGTAAACCAGCCGTCGCCACAGCACAAATCCAGCACCGTCATGTCCGCCGCAATGCCAAGGGCGCGAAGCACCGCGGCGGGGTCCGGCCACAACGCCGCCCACCAGTCGCGATCCGGCATGGCGGTGGCCGGATAGTGGGCCCCGGCCGCCACGATCAGCTTACCCGC
>JAHELM010000077.1 GCA_024644185.1 Rhodospirillales bacterium
TCGGCGCCGATCCAGGTGACATTGGCGACGCCACCGATATTCAGCACCGCGAGCGGCCTTTCCAGCGGACCGGCGAGCGCGCGATGGAACACCGGCACCAGCGGCGCACCCTCGCCGCCCGCGGCCACATCAGCGGTGCGGAAGTCGCAGATCACGTCGATACCGGTCCGGCGCGCCAGCAACGCTCCGTCACCGATCTGCCAGGTGAAACCCTCGGCTGGAGCATGGGAGATCGTCTGGCCATGAAAACCGATGGCCGCCACCGCGGCGGGCGCCAGTCCCGCCTCGGCCAGCAGGCGGCGCACGGCGTCGGCATGGATCAGGGTCAGGTCACGCTCGACCGCATCCAGCGCCGGAGAGCGGACACGAGCGCCAAAGATGGCGCGAATGCGCCGCCGCAGCGCCTCGTCGTATTCCAGAGTCAATCGCGCACCGGCGGCCTGCACCGCGACCCCGTCGGTGGTCAGCAGCGCCGCGTCGACGCCGTCCAGCGACGTGCCGCTCATCAGGCCGATCGCCTGTATCGACTCCGCCAGGCCCTGTTCCTTCATACGCCCATCCTCGATTGTTCGCCGCGGGCGATTGTGATAAACGGGACGCCCGCCCGCAAGCATACCAGCATCCCGGACGACGCAAGCCGATGACCAGCCCCCGCTCGGAATTTCTCAAAGCCGCCACCTCCCGCGGTTTCCTGCATCAATGCACCGATCTGGCCGGTCTGGACGAGTTGGCCGGCAGGGAACTGGTGCCCGCCTATATCGGCTTCGACGCGACAGCCGATTCGCTGCATGCCGGTAGCCTGGTGCCGATCATGTTGCTGCGCCTGCTGCAACGCAGCGGCCACAAACCGATCGTCCTGATGGGCGGCGGCACCACCAAGGTCGGCGACCCGTCCGGCAAGGACGAGCAGCGGCAGTTGCTGACCGACGAGCAGATCGCCGGCAATATTGCCGGAATCCGTCGCATCTTCGAAAAATTCCTGACCTTCGGCGACGGGCCGACCGACGCCGTCATGGTGAACAACGCCGACTGGCTCGACCGCCTTCAATACATCCCGTTCCTGCGGGAATACGGCCGGCATTTCTCGGTCAACCGGATGCTCGGTTTCGATTCGGTGAAGCTGCGGCTGGAGCGCGAACAGCCGCTGAGCTTCCTGGAATTCAACTACATGATCCTGCAGGCATACGATTTCGTGGAACTGGCGCGGCGGCAGGGCTGCCGGCTGCAAATGGGCGGATCGGATCAGTGGGGCAATATCGTCTCGGGCATCGAACTGGCGCACAAGGTGGACCAGACGCAGCTCTATGGCCTGACCACGCCCCTGCTGACCACGTCATCGGGCGCCAAGATGGGCAAGACCGCGTCGGGCGCAGTCTGGCTGAATGCCGAGCGGCTGAGCGCCTACGACTACTGGCAATACTGGCGCAATACCGAGGACGCCGATGTCGGCCGGTTCCTGCGCCTGTACACCGATCTGCCGCTGGCGGAGATTGCCCGGCTGGAGGCGCTGCGGGGCGCCGAGATCAACGATGCCAAAAAGCTGCTGGCGAATGAAGCAACGGCATTGTGCCATGGCGCGGAAGCCGCCGCCGCCGCCGCCGAGACCGCCCGCCGTACCTTCGAGGAAGGCCGCATCGGCGACGAATTGCCCACCGTCGAGGTTCCGCGTGCCGAGCTGGCCACCGGGATGCCGGTCTACGAGTTGATGCGCCGGGCCGGCCTTGCCGCCAGCAATGGCGAGGCACGCCGCCTGATCAAGGGCGGCGGCGCACGTCTGAACGATGCGCCGATCGTCAGCGAGACCGCGCTGGTCACCGCGGCGGACCTGAACGCCGAAGGCATCGTCAAGCTGTCCGCCGGCAAGAAGCGCCACGCGCTCGTCCGGCCCGTCTGACGGGAATCGTTTCCTCTAATTCGACTGGCGCGGTAGCGCCGGCGCCAGCCCTTCCTGTGCCGGGCCGGGCGCGCGAAACAGCTTCCGCAGGAAACCGGGGGCGAAGGTGGAGATCGGATTGACGCTGGGCGTCGGCTTGTCCAGCGGGCCGTAGATCCGGAATTCCGTCGCGAACAAACCCTCGCCCAATGTCAGGATCGGCCCGAGCAGCGGGATGGCGCCGATGAACTTCTGTGCCGTATTGGCCGGCACCAGAACACCCTGGACATCCATGTTCCCCTTGTCGAAATCCATCCAGCCGCCCTTCTCCAGATGGATGCCGATGGTCGAGCCATAGGTCTCGACCTCGCCGAACGTCAGCAGACCATTGTCCAGCGTATAGCCGGCATCCAGCGAGACGAATTCGAGCCCCTTGGAGCCCATCGCCGCGGGCAAGCCGACCAGCGTCAGCAATTGCAGCACCTTGATACCGGCCGGCGCCTCGGTCAGCCGGTAATCCTTCACCGTGAACGTCCCGGTGACCGGGCCGCCGATGCTGGCCCGGTGACCGCGGATGACCATCGATCCGCCCTGGATTTCGTCCCACCAGTTGAGGCTGCGCAGGGCCTGTCCGGCATCGCTCGACTTGACCTCCAGATCGTAGCCACCGGCCGCCGCCGGCTCGTAGGCAAGCGTCAAGCTGCCGCCCTCGGCCAGGGTCGCCTCCGTCCGGGCTGCCTGCCAATGCCTGCCGCTATACTTGCCGGTAAAGACCGCATTGTAGACTCGCCGGTCGTCGCCGGTCTGCGCCTCGTCGAACCGTGCCCGGACGAAAAACGGCCGCCCTGCCGCCTCGCGCTCTCCGGCAACCGATGCATCGGTCGCGTCGGATCCGCGTTGCAGGAAGTGCCGCACGTCGATATGCGGCCCGTGAACATCGACGCGATAACCGCCCTCGTCGGTACGCGTGATCTCGCCCTCTATATTACTGCCGCGATACCGGGCGTGATGCAGGGTAACCTTGGCGATATCCGACAAATCGGGCAGGAATTCCATGCGCGCCAGCGCGTCCATGTCGACCGAGTCCAATCGGAAGGAGTCGAACACCAGACCGCTGCCATCGCCGGCCGTCCCCTCGATTGCCACCGTACCGGCCACGCCGGCTTCCTTGCGCCAGCCGATTTCCGGCATCTTGACGACCGCATCCACCAGATCGCCGCGCAGTTTTATTCGGGCCAGGCCGGCACCGTCGCCAACCGTGTAGTCCAGATCCATGCCCGCCGGGCCTTCCAGCCAATACCCCAGATCGGGCAAGCCGAGCGCCCGCCTCTGGTCGGCATCGACCCGGCCGGACACCAGAAAGCGCCGGCGTTCGCCCTTGGTCCCGCGCAGCCGTTCATGCCACTCAACGCGAGCCGGCACGCCGTTGAGCTTCGCATCGCCGGCGACGGTCATGGAATCCTGCGTCAGATCCAGCCCCAGCATGCCCTCGGTTACCGTGATCCCGAAGGGTCCATCCCGCACCACGCCGGCCTCGATCTTCGCACCGGCACGGATTTCCAGCATGTCGGTTGTCAACCCGTGGATCAGGGGGAACTCGAATCGGAGATGGCCCTTCGCCGTGCCGTCCAGCCGGTCGGGATCGAAACCCAGCTTGCGACCGAGTCTCAGGGGCTCATGGTCGAGAACCGCAACAACGTCCTGCACCCTGCCCTCGGTCATGGCGTCGATGGCGATCATGGCCCTGCCACCTGTCTTCAGGGTGGCGAGGCCGGTGATGTCGACCTGACCGCCCGTTATGGTGACGGTATCGCCAACCGTGCCGCCAGCTACGCCGAGGTAAAGCCCGTCCCGATCGAAGGTGCCGCTGCCCGACACATCGGTGACCAGCGGCATCGGCCGGTAATAGTCGACCGAAAGGCCGGAATAAACGAGAGTCCCCCCGAGCGATTCCAGGATCATGTGATCCGGGTCGTCTGTTCGACGGCGGAGCGCCATCTCTATTGTCGCCTCCGTCGCCACTCCGGCGGTCATGTGGGTCGTAACCCAGTTATGCGCCGATGGGGCCAGGCTGGGAGGCCAGTAGCGGTCGAGCCTGGCCATCGGCATCCCCACCAGCCGACCGGACAAGGCAAGCGCCGTATCCTCGGATCCGCTGGCGATCGAGGCCCGAGCCGTAACCTTGGGGCCACCGAGATCGATTTCCGCCGGATCGATGACGACGTCGCGAAGATTGTCACGCGCGGTACCGCGGATACGCAGACTGCTGACCGGCAGCGGATCGCGATAAAGTTCCGGAATATCGAGCTTGCCGGCACCGCCGGAGAGGTCGAAATCGACTCGCTCCAACGCTCCCCCCAGCGCCCCGAAAAACTCGAGCCTGCCATCCAGCGGCATGCGAACCGCGGTCAGAGGTGCGATCTGCGGCATACTGGCCGCGAAATCGGCCGGCCGCAGATTCCGGAAGGATAAATTTCCGTGAAACCGACTGTCGAGGCGACCGAGCGCGATTGACGCTCGCATATCGGTCTGACGCGTCTCATGGCGCAGCACCAGCGATATATCGCCGACTATACCCTCCGCGCTTTTCAGCAAGACCACCTGCGCGTCCGGAGACCAGAAGCTGGTTCCCGCGACGCGATCATCGAAGAAGATGCGGGCGTCGAATATGCTGATGCGCCGAAGATAACCGAAAGAGCGAGTCGGATCGGGGTCGCTGAGCAATTCGTCGATCAGAAACCGGACAACCTCATCGCCAGCGCCGACACCCTCCCCGTCCACCGGGAAGGCGGGCGAGCCGCCCCCCGCCCCATCGTCTGGCGGCAACGGATCGGCGGCGGCATCGGCGAAGGCGAACGAAAACGCACCATCGGAATGCCGGACGACGCGCACGCTGGGCCGCAGCGCATCCAGACTGGTTGGCGCCAACTGCCCGCGCGCCAGCGCCCTGAGCGACAGGCCGAGCGACAATTCGGGAACGCGGATCAGCGTCGTGCCATCGGGTGCGGTAACCAACACCCCGGTCGCACGAATATCGATGGCGTTGCGCCAGCCCGCCCACACCGCCACCGTGCGATCGATGTCGATCGCATATCCGCGACCGCCCGCGTTCAGCGCTGCCTCCAGATGCGGCGTCAGGAAATCAAGCGGAACCGGGCCGGTGTTCAGGCGCCAGGCAGCAATTCCACCAAGCGCGATCAACCCCGCCAGCAGGCCGGCGACGATTTCGGACAATATCAGCGAAGTGCGCCGAACCAACGCGCGAAAGCCTTTCTCGGGACGAAACCAACCCCGCGGCGCAGACTGCCCGCGCCGCCGACGCCCATTGATACCGGATCGCTTAACGCTTGACCATGCCTGCCTGATCCCGCACGCTCGACACGCATTCCAACTCGCAATGTCATGACCCTGAACATCATCGACATAGACCCAGCCAGGTTGCCGCGTCCGGCCGATCCCGAGCGCGCCGCCAACGCGCTTGCCCGCTGGCGCGAATCCGTCGCGCAGGAGCCCGACCTGGCATCCTTCTGCGCCGCACTTGCCGAAAACCCGACGGGTGCGGCCGTGCTGGAGGCGATGTTCGGAAACAGCCCCTATCTGGCACGCTGCCTGATGCGCGAGACCGGTTTCTTTCGCGAAGTCATGCTGGACGGGCCCGATCTGGCCTTGAATCGGCTGTTCGCCGCGCTGGATACCGATCTGGCCACGCTGACCAGCCTGCAGCGGGTCACCGCCGGGCTGCGCAATGCCAAGCGGCAGGCATCGCTGGCGATCGGGCTGGCGGACATCGCCGGGCTGTGGTCGCTGGAACAGGTAACCGGTGCATTGAGCGACCTGGCCGAGCGGTCGCTACGGATCGCGGCGCGCTATGTTCTGGGAAATATGGCGGCGCAAGGCGAAATCTCGCTCGCCGACCCCGCCGACCCGGAACACGAATCCGGTTTCATCGTTCTTGGCATGGGCAAGCTGGGCGCGCGCGAACTCAACTATTCGAGCGATATCGACCTGATTGTCCTTTACGATTCCCAGCGGATACGCGGCGCCGAGCCCGATCGTCTGGGACCGATTTTCGTCAAGGCCACGCGCCAGCTTCTGCACCTGATGGATTCCCGCACCGCGGACGGCTACGTATTTCGCACCGATCTGCGGCTGCGGCCCGATCCCGGGGCCACGCCCCTGGCAATCTCGGTCGATGCCGCGGAAGCCTATTACGAGAGCGTCGGGCAGAACTGGGAGCGCGCGGCAATGATCAAGGCGCGCCCGGTTGCCGGTGATATCGCGGCCGGCGAGTTGTTCCTCGGAATGCTGCGCCCCTACATCTGGCGCAAGCATCTGGACTTCGCGACCATTCAGGACGTGCACTCGATCAAGCGGCAGATCACCGCGCATCGCGGCGGCGCCCGCATTGCCGTCAACGGGCACAACATCAAACTGGGGCGCGGCGGCATCCGCGAGATCGAATTCTTCTGCCAGACACAGCAATTGATCTGGGGCGGCCGGGTGCCGGAACTTCGGCTGCGTGGAACGGTACAGACCCTGGCCATGCTCGCCCGGTTGGAGCGCATCACTCCGCAAATCGCCGCGGAAATGCACGCCGCCTACGAGTTCCTGCGGCAACTGGAACATCGGTTGCAGATGGTCAATGACGAGCAGACCCAGGAAATGCCGCGCGACGACCGCGGGGTCGACGCCATCGCCGCGTTCATGGGGTTTTCCGATACCGCGGCATTTCGCGACGCTCTGCTCCATCACCTCGGCCGCGTGGAATATCATTACGCGAGGCTGTTCGAGGAAAGCCCGGATCTGGGCGGCGAGGGCGCACTGGTGTTCACCGGTGGCGAAAATCATCCCGATACCGTGCGCACCCTCGAGGAGATGGGTTTCGCCGATGGCGGTTCGATTTCCGGCATGGTGCGAAACTGGCATCACGGCCGTTATCGAGCGACCCGCAGCGAGCGGGCGCGACAGATCCTGACGGAGTTGATGCCACGCCTGCTGCAGGCCTTTGCGGTGACGCCGAACCCGGACACCGCCTTCGCCCGTTTCGACGAATTCATTGCCGGACTGCCGGCCGGAGTACAGTTGTTTTCACTGTTCCATGCCAATCCGGGCCTGTTGGACATGGTGGCCGAAATCATGGGCGGCGCGCCGCGCATCGCCGATTGGCTGCGCCGCAATCCCTCGCTGCTGGATGCCGTCATCAGCGGAGACTTCCTGGAGCCGCCCGGGCCGCCCGGGGAACTTCGCCGCGAGCTGGAAATCGTGTTGCGGCAGGCGAACGATTACGAGGACGTGCTTGTCCTGACCAGGCGCTGGACCAACGACCAGAAGTTCCGCATCGGCGTCCAGATCCTGCGGGGCGTCATCGGCGCCGCTGCCGCCGGTGAAGCGCATACCGCCGTCGCCGACGCAGTGCTGGCCGCCCTGCTGCCCCGTGTCGAGGCCGAGTTCAGCCGGCTCCACGGGCATGTTCCGGGGGGCGCCCTGGCCGTCATGGCCTTCGGCAAGCTGGGTAGTCGCGAGTTGTCGCCGGCCTCCGACCTGGACCTGGTTTTCGTCTACGACCATCCGGACGATGCGAATTCATCGGACGGCCCCAAGCCGCTGTCACCGGGTGTCTGGTTCAGCCGTCTATGCCAGCGCCTGATCAGCGCCATCACCGCGCCCACCGCCGAGGGCAGCCTGTACGAGATCGACATGCGGCTGCGCCCGTCCGGCAACAAGGGACCAACCGCCAGCCTTCTGAGCAGCCTGGGCCAGTATTATCGCGAATCCGCCTGGACGTGGGAATGCATGGCGCTGACCCGGGCCAGGGTTGTTGCATCCACCGACACGGCGCTGACCAGTCGCGTATCGTCGTTGGCGCGGGAAATCCTGTGCGCCCCGCGCGACCCGGACAGGCTTGTCGTGGATGTCGCCGACATGCGAGAGCGCATGGACCGCGAACATCGTACCGAGGGCCGATGGAATATCAAACATCTGCGCGGCGGACTGGTCGATATCGAGTTCATTGCCCAATATCTCTTGTTGCGCAACGCGAACGAACACCCCGAGGTGCTGGTCTCCGGAACCGCGGACGCCTTGAGGCGTCTCGGTCAGGCCGGAGATCCGGACCAACCGACCGCCGATGCGCTTGTTCGCGCGTTGGGCTTGTGGTGGCGTCTGCAGGATGCGCTGAGATTGATGGTGATCGACGGCTTCGACGAGACCAAGGCGCCCGAGTCGATGAAAACGGCGCTGGCCCGCGTCGTCGGCGCGTCGGATTTCGCGGCGTTGACCCGCATGGTTGACGAAACGGCTGCCGCCACATACGCAATCTTCCGCGAAATCATCGAGGAACCGGCGGCGCTGGCCCGGGCCCGAACCGTTGCGACAGACAGGAGCGAGAAAGAATGACCATCGATACCGGTGACAAGGCCCCAGATTTCACCCTGCCCTCGGATGGTGGCGGAGCGGTCTCTCTGGCCGGACTGCGCGGCAAACCGGTGGTTCTGTATTTCTACCCCAAGGACGACACTTCGGGCTGCACCGCCGAGGCCAAGGATTTTCGCGACGCGTTGGGCGATTTCGCCAGGGCGGGTGCCGCCGTTCTGGGCGTATCTCGGGATAGCGTCGCCAGGCATGAC
>JAHELM010000078.1 GCA_024644185.1 Rhodospirillales bacterium
CCCCGGCGACGACCAGCGCCGAAAATCCGTAAGTTGCGCGCTCGATCACCACCGGAAACCGGAACAGTTCAGTCTCGAACATGACGGACATGAACCAGGCCAGCCCGTAGCCCAACCCCAATCCCGGCGGCAGCGCCGCCAGAGTGATCGCGGCGAATTCACCCAGCAGGATCCACGAGACTTCGGCACGGGTAAAGCCGAGCACGCGCAGGCTGGCCAGTTCATGTCCCCGCTCGGACAGTGAAATCCGGGCGCTGTTGTAGACCACGCCAAAGGCGATCAGCGACGCGAAGGCGATATTGAAGGTATTCATGAGCAGCATGTTTTCCGCCAGCGTATCGCGAAAACTTTGCAGGGCGGCGGCTTCCACCGTAACGCCGGCGACCGACGGCGCATCCTTCAGCGCCCGGTACAAAATGGCCTGCCGTGTCGCGTCGGCCTGCACATAGACAATGGAAATCAGGTCCCCCTCCCCCATCAGCCGATTCAGCGCCTTGCGATCCATGAATGCGGATGAACCGAGAAACTGTTCAACCACTTCGGTCACCGGAACGTCGCGAACCAGGCGGCGTCCCTCCAGTGCCTCGACCGTCACGCGGTCGCCGACCCCGACGCCAAGCACCCGCGCCAGCGTGCCCGACAGCGCCATGCCCCGCGGTGGCGGAGTCACCGGCCGCAGGTCGGCATCCAGCAGCCGGCCGAGATCGGCGCCCGGCGACAGGCCGATCAACCCGGTGCGGCGTGACAGATGGCCATGGCCGATACGCACCGCCGCCACCCGCGCACCCTCTGCCTGCATTACTCCGGGCATCGCCCGGAAATCGGCGAGAATCGAGGCGGACCGGGCGTCCGTCAACGAGACCGTCAGGTCCTGGCGATTGATCATGTTGAATTGCACGTCGAGCATGAAGTCGATGGTGTCGATCATGAACATCGAACTGACCAGCAGCGCCGTCGCCAGGGCAATTCCCAGCGTGGTCACCCCCGCGCGACCGGGGCGGCGCAGAATCTGTCGCAAAACCATGCGCATGGCATGCGGCAGGCGCAATTTCAGGCCAAGACGCTCGATGCGCGACGTTCCATAGGCCGGTGGCGCGGCCGGCATCATCGCCACCGCCGGCGGCAACGACACCGCCCGTCTTGCCGCGCCGAGCGCACCGCTCAGGCCGATCGCCACGCTGACCGCCGCCGTCCAGACGAAAACGCCCGGGTCTGGCCGATAATAGAGAAACGGGAAATGAAAGAACTCGGCATACATCTCGGCCAGTCCCCGGCCCAGCCAGGTGCCGGCCGCGTATCCCATGAGGATTCCCCCGGCCACGATTGCAAGCGCCAGCTTGGCGTAGTGCCAGCCGACCGCGACGCCGGAATATCCGAACGCCTTCAGAAGCCCGATCTGGCCGCGCTCGATGGTCACCAGCCGGGACAGCACGATGTGCAGCAGGAAGGCGGCGACACCCAGGAATATCGGCGACACGATCCAGCTCATGCTGCGAAGCTGGCTGAGCTCGTTGGACACGAACCAGTGCGACATCTGGTCTTCGCGCCCATAGGCGCCGGTGCCGCCATAGGGGGCGAGCAAACGATCGACCGTGGCGATGATTTCCGCCTCGCCGGCATTGCGCAGCAGGGTCATCGACACCCCGTTGAAGGCGCCTTCCAGATCGAAGGCCGAGGCCAGCATGTCCCGCCCCACCCAGATCACCCCGAATCGCTTGTTGTCGGGCATGATCGCGCCCGGTCCCAACGTGTAGATATATTCCGGGGACAGCGCGATTCCGACGACATCCAGGGTCCGCTTCCGCCCGTTGACCAGGGCCGCGATGCGGTCGCCCGGATGCAGGCCGTGCGCCAGCGCGAAGGCCTCGTCGAGCACCGCCTCTTCACCCCGCCCGGCGGCGATCGGCCGACCCTCGCGGATATGCAGGGCATTGAGCAGCGGCGCCCCGCGATCCGGCACCGAGACCAGAAGCCCGCGCGCCGGTTCGTCCATGCCGGCGATGTCGAGCATGACGCCGGCCAGGATTCGCGTTTCCACCTGGGCAACACCCGGAATTTCCGCGATGCGTGCGCGCAACTGCTCGGGCGCGCGCTTCACCGAGGCGAAGACGTCGGCGAATCGGTAGCGGTCGTAAAAGGCCGCCCGCGTCTCTTCCAGCGAATGCAGCATGCCCAGCGACATGATGGTCATCGCGACGCCGCTGCCGATGACCAGCGCGATCGCCAGGGCCTGCAGCCAGATATGGCGCAGATCCCGGATCAGCTTGGCGTCCAGCGCGCGCATTGCCGTCCCCCTACCACACCAGGTCCCGGGCCGGCCGGCGCGTCGCGTTCACCTTGACCTCGACCACCGCGCCGTCGGCGAAGCGGATGACCCGGTGCGCCATCGCGGCCATGCCCGCATTATGCGTGATCAGCGCCGTGGTCGTGCCAAGTTCGCGATTCACCCGCTCCAGCGCTTCCAGCACCAGAATCCCGGTCTTGCTGTCCAGCGCTCCGGTCGGCTCGTCGCACAGCAGAACGTCGGGGCGCTTGGCGATGGCCCGCGCGATGGCGACGCGCTGCTGCTCGCCGCCGGAAAGCTGGGCCGGAAAATGATCCATGCGCTCCACCAGGCCAACCAGCGCCAACGCGTCGGCCGGCGCCATCGGGGCCCGCGCGATTTCCGTGACCAGGGCGACGTTCTCGCGCGCCGTCAGGCTGGGGATCAGGTTATAGAACTGAAAGACGAAGCCGACATGATCGCGCCGGTAAGCCGTCAGTTCCGCCTCGCCATAGGCGGTCAATTCGTGATCGCGGAACCGCACGGAACCGGCGGTCGGATGGTCGAGCCCGCCGAGGATGTTCAGCAAGGTCGACTTGCCGCTGCCCGACGGGCCCAGCAACGCCGCCATCTCACCCTCGTAGAGATCGAGATCGACGCCACGCAGCGCCCGCACCTCGACCTCGCCGGTTCGATAGATCTTGGTGAGGCCGCGCACCTGAAAGGCGACCGTCGCCGGGCCGGCGCCGCGCTCTCCCAATTCCCCGTTCGCGTCCATGTCGCCGCCAATACTGGCCTGTTCGCAGTGTTTTCTTATATCGCCGTGATCGCGTCTCCACCTTGAGCCATATCAATGCCGCACCCGACTCACGGCCCTACTCATTTCGGATTAATTCGGTTAGTATCGCCGAAACGTGCGCATGCGCCAATTGAAAGAACCGAGGAACCACATGTCGATGCCAGCCGTGGCGCTGCCCAGGGAAATGTCCGATTGCCGGTGAGACAACGCGTGCGAAAGTCGCTCCGCGAAGGCTATGCGCGCTGGTACATCGCGTATTTCCTGCTGGCGAGTTTTGACATTCTGACGGTCTCGGGAAGCCTTGTCCTGAACCACCAGTTGATGAACGCCTACCGCCAGTCGGCCGAAGTCAACCGGCTCTGGGCCGCGCGGCTGGAGACCTACATCGATCTGCAGAATCTGATCGCGACGGCGAACGCCCCCGGCAACGACGTTTTTGCGTCCCGGGACCCGGGCGCCGAACGGCTGCGCCACCGGACCGCGATGACGGCCTTCGAACAAAGGCTGCATGCAGCCCTCACCGCAACCTCCGCGGAGCCGGCCAAGGAGGCGTTGCCGATGCTGGCCGAGGTCGACCGGCTCATGTCCGATATGTCGAAAACGACCGAGGAAATCCTGAGCCTGGTGGCGCAGGGCGATATTTCGGACGCTGGCACGCGCATGGCCGGGATGGATCAGATATTTGCCCAGGTCAACGTCATCATGAACCATCTGGTGACGGTGTCGCAGATCCAGCAACGCCAATCCCTCCAGGAACAGCTGGAACTGGCCGAGGGGATGCGCAGCATCGAATACGTCATCGGCGCGCTGATCGCCGTGATGGTGATCGGCGTGGCGATCTATGGATACCGGCTGTCGCGCCAGATGGCCGCGCATGAACGCGAGCGCGAGCAGCAGATCGCGGCGATCGAGGCGAGCGAGCAGCGGTTCCGGGAACTGGCCGAAGGTTCGATCGAGGGCATCGTCGTGCATCGCGACGGACGACCGCTGTTCGTCAACCGGTCCTGGGCGGACATTCATGGAATCGCCGACCCTGTCGGGACGCTGCCGCGGCTGCGACTGCTCGACCTGGTGGAACCGGCGGATCGCCCGTTGGTCGCCGCCAGCGCCACCGCCCTGCTGGACGGCCTGGAACAGGACCGGCGTTACGAATACCGGGCCCGCAAGGCCGACGGGACCAGCTTGTGGCTGGAATGCCTGGAACATGTGGTTGCCTGGGCCGGCCATCCGGCGTTGCAGTCGACGGTCATCGACATCACCGAGCGCAAGCGGGCCGAGGCCGGGCTGCGTGAAGCCCTGTTGCTGGCCGAACAGGCGACCAACGCCCGCACCCGCTTCTTCACCGCCGCCAGCCACGATCTGCGGCAGCCTCTGCATGCGATTTCGCTGTATCTGCCGCTGATCGAAAAACGGATCGACAATCCGGAAACGTCGACAATGCTGGGATCCGTGCGCAATTCCTGCGTGGCGATGCGCGGCATACTCGATTCGCTGCTCGATATATCCAAGCTCGATGCCGGCATCATCCAGCCGAATATCTCGGCGGTATCCGCCGCCGATCTCATCGACCAGCTGGCCATGGAATTCATGCCGCAGGCCGCCGACAAGGGGATCGAACTGCGCGTGGTGCCGGCCGGCGGGCAAATCCTCAGCGACCCGGCGCTGCTGGAACGCATCCTGCGGAACCTTCTGTCCAACGCCCTGCGCTATACCCGCCAGGGCAAGGTTCTGCTTGGCCTGCGGCGCGCCGGCGACCGGGTCCGGCTGGAAGTCTGGGATACCGGACCGGGCATCGCCGAGGCCGATCAGGCCCGGATTTTCGAGGAATTCTTCCAGGCCGACAATCCCGAGCGCGACCGCGGCAAGGGGCTGGGTCTGGGCCTCGCCATCATCGACCGCCTGGCCCACCTGCTGGATCACCGGGTTTCATTCCGTTCGTGGCCCGGACACGGCTCGGTGTTCCGTGTCGAGGTTCCGCTCGCCGCCGAGGACACCGCGCGCCGTCCGGCCAGGGCCCTGCCTGCGTCCGATGCGCTGGCCGGTAAACTGGCCCTGCTGATCGACGACGACGAGCAGATCCGCACCGGCACCGGGGCGGTGCTGGCGGAATGGGGCATCGCCGTTCTGTCCGCCGACTCGATCGCGCAAGCGCTGCGCCGCATCGACGAGGCTGGACGGGCGCCCGACATCGTTCTCGCCGATTATCGGCTGCGCGACACCGAAACCGGCGTGCAGGCGATCGAGGCCGTGCGCAGGAAGCTGGGCCGGAAGGTTCCGGGGATCGTGATCACGGGCGAAATCGGCGCAGCCAGACTGCGAGAGGTGATCGCATCCGACTTTGCGATCCTCCACAAGCCGATGGACGCCAACGATCTGGCCCGGGGCATCGATGACGCGCTGGCCGGAGAAAATAACGACAGCATGCGAACAATGCATGCTTGACGTGCGATAGCTGGATGGAGAAAGCTGTACCTCATGAGTAATACCGTCTCGAATGCAACCCGCAACGCGGGCTCGACGCCGCCGCTGAAAATCCTTGTGGTGGACGACCATGCGCTGTTCCGGCAGGGACTCGCCATGCTGTTGCGCGACATGTACGCGGACGCCGAATTGATCGAGGCGTCGTCGGCGGCCGAGGCTCTGACGGCGGCCGAGCGCCGCGGCGATATCCGGCTTGTCCTGCTGGACCTGAAATATCCCGAAGGGACCGGGTTCGAAACGCTGGAACGGCTGGTTACGCTGTTGCCCGGCGCGTCGATCGTCGTCGTATCGGCTTCGGAAAACATCCGCGATATCACCGCCTCCTACCGGGCCGGGGCCAAGGGCTATATCGTCAAATCCTCGACCTCGGATATCCTGAAGCATGCCCTGCCGCTGATTCTCGCCGGGGAAACCTACATTCCCTCGACCGCCATGGCGGCGCTGACCGGGGCGGCGATGGTTCAGGTCGCATCGGACCGCAACAAGAACAGCGACAACGGCGCGCCGACGCTGACGCCGCGCCAGCACGAGATCCTGACGCTGATGGCCCAGGGCCTGCAGAACAAGGACATCGCCACGCGGCTGGGGATGCTGGAGGGCACGGTCAAGGTGCACGTGAAGAGCATCCTGCAGAAGCTGGGCGTGAACAACCGCACCCATGCGGTGGTCACCGGTATGCGGCTGGGCCTGGTTCCCGCGACCATTGCCCTGCCGGATGAAGATCTCTGAGCGGCCGCAAAACCGAACGGCTTGCGTCCGCCCGCGGGACGTCGCATGATTCCAGCCTGCCTTTGCGGCAGGGAGAATATACGGATGCGACAGCGGAGCGGTCCTTGAATCTGGTTTCGCCTTCAAAGACGGCCCCCGGGCGAAAGTCCGAGGACGCGGCGCGGCTACAGAAGATCAGCCTGTTTCATGCGGATCTGGCGCGGCGAATCGTGACCCTGGCGCGGGACCGAAAATGCATCGCCGGCTGCCAGCTCAAGGAACAGTGGCTGTCGCGGGAACTGGGGGTGTCGCGCTCGCCGGTTCGATCCGCGCTGCGTCTGCTGACCGACCGGGGCATCGTCAAGTCGGTGCCGAACCAGGGCTGCTTTCTGGCGGTATCGCTCGATCAGCTCGAGACCCGGGACTGGGACATTCCGCCGACCGAGGAAGAGCGTCTGTATCTGGAAATCAGCCGCGACCGGTTCGCCAACCGCCTGCCCCGGCGCATCAACGTCACCGAACTGGTGCGCCATTACGGCACCAGCCGCTCGATGATCGGCCGGGTTCTCAACCGGCTGGCCGATGAAGGGTTGCTGGAACGCGATCCAGGTCGCCGCTGGAGCTTCCCGCCGGCATTGACCGAAGCCAACGTCTATGACGAAAGCTACCGGTTCCGCATGATGATCGAACCGCAGGCCATCCTCGAGCCGGGCTTTGCCATCGACCGGTCGCGGTTCCAGAAACTGCGCCGCGCGCATGAGGCGCTGCTGGCCGAGGGGCTTCATCCGGGTCTGATACGCCAGAGCATCGATATCGACGCCGAATTCCACGAAACCATCGGCGCCTGTTCGGGCAACCGCTTCCTGTCGCAATCGATCCAGCAGCAGACGCGGCTGCGCCGGTTCAGCGACTACCAGATGTCCACGGCACGGGAACGGCTGGAGGAATCCTGCCGCGAGCATCTGCGGATCCTCGATGCGATCGAGGCGGGCGACATGAAGACCGCGGCGCGGCTGATGCACCAGCATATCGCCGTTTCCGAGAACATCCGGCCGAGCTTCGAGGCGGCGGGACAGAACAAGGCGTAGCCCCGGGCGGCGAACCCCCGGGCCACGCGAACCGGGCCGAATGGCCCGAACGACGACAGTGGAGGGAACCGGGATCATGGCCAGGAACGGAAAAGTCATCGCATTTTTTCCAGAGGCGGCGTTCGGACCGGCGCTGAATTCCGTCGGCATCGCGCAGGCCTGCGAGAAGCTGGGGCACCGGGCGGTTTTTCTGACCGATCCGGGCATGGCCGGTGTCTATGCCGGCTACGGCTTCGAGGAGCATATGGTCAACATGTCCGAGCCGATGGAGCCGGAGGCCATGGCCAAGTACTGGTCGGACTTCATCAACGGCCACATCCCCAACTTCGACAAGACGCCCTGCGAACAGATCGACACCTACGTCAAGGAATGCTGGCAGGCGATCGTCTCCACCGCCGAATGGGCGCAGAAGGATCTGCCGGGGGTTCTCGCGAGGGTGAAACCGGATATCGTCTGCGTCGACAACGTGATCCTGTTCCCGGCCATCAAGCAATACGGCAAGCCCTGGGTCCGCATCGTCTCATGCAGCGAGAACGAGTTCCCGGACCCGGACATCCCGCCGCATCTGTCGGGCTGCGGCGAAAACGATCGCGCCTGCTTCGAGAAATTCGAGCATCGCTTCAACACAGCGGTGAAGCCCACGCACGACCATTTCAACGAATTCCTGAAGGCCTGCGGCGAGAAACCCTATCCCTTGGGCCAGTTCTTCGAGGCCTCGCCCTTCCTCAACCTGTTGCTCTATCCCGAACCGGTGAAGTTCCGCCGGCGCACGCCCCTCGACCCGAAGCGCTTCCAGTATCTCGAGGGCTGCGTGCGCCAGGACAAGCCTTACGAGGTTCCGAAATTCGCCGCCAACGGCGACAAGCCGCTGCTCTATATCTCTTTTGGCAGTCTCGGTTCCGGTGACACGGCGCTGCTGAAACGCCTGATCGACGCCATGGGACGGCTGCCGTACCGGGCCTTGGTCAATGTCGGATCCTACCGCGATCTCTACGATTCGATTCCGCCCAACGTGCATCTGGACAGCTGGTTCCCGCAGCCCTCGGTGATCCCGCAGGTCGATGCGGCGATCCATCACGGCGGCAACAACAGCTTCACCGAATGCCTGTATTTCGGCAAGCCGGCGATCATCATGCCCTATGTCTAGG
>JAHELM010000079.1 GCA_024644185.1 Rhodospirillales bacterium
GCCTGGGCGGCGGCCAGCCGCGCGATGGGCACGCGGAAGGGCGAGCAGGACACGTAGTCGAGGCCCACCTCGTGGCAGAACGCCACCGAGGCCGGGTCGCCGCCATGCTCGCCGCAGATGCCCAGCTTCAGGTCCTTGCGGGTGCGGCGGCCGCGCTCGGCGGCGATCCGCACCAGCTCGCCGACACCGTCGACATCGATGCTGGTGAACGGGTCCTGCTCGAGGATGCCCTGCTTCTCGTAATATTGCAGGAAGCTGCCGGCGTCGTCGCGGCTGAGGCCGAAGGTGGTCTGCGTCAGGTCGTTGGTGCCGAAGCTGAAGAACTGCGCGGTTTCGGCGATCTCGGCGGCGCGCAGGGCGGCGCGTGGCAATTCGATCATGGTGCCGACAATATAGGATGGCGCCACGCCGGTCTCGACGGCGACCTCGCCGGCGACGCGGTCGACGATCGCCTTCAGAATATCGAGTTCCTTCTTCATGGCGACCAGCGGCACCATCACCTCGCACAGCACGGTCTCGCCGGTCTCCTTGCCGACCGCCACCGCGGCCTCGAAGATGGCGCGGGCCTGCATCTCGCAGATCTCCGGATAGCTGATCGCCAGGCGGCAGCCGCGATGGCCGAGCATGGGATTGGATTCGTGCAGTTCGGCGGCGCGGCGGCGCACCGTGTCGACGGTGACACCCGCGGCCTTCGCCACCTCCTGCATCTCGCCGTCGCCCTTGGGCAGGAATTCATGCAGCGGCGGGTCGAGCAGGCGGATGGTCACCGGCAGGCCGCGCATGATGTGGAAGATCTCGATGAAATCGGCGCGCTGCATCGGCAGAATCTTTGCCAGCGCGGCGCGGCGGCCCTCCTCGGACTCGGCGACGATCATCTCGCGCATGGCGACGATACGGTCGGCGTCGAAGAACATGTGTTCGGTGCGGCACAGGCCGATCCCCTCGGCGCCGAATTCGCGCGCGGTGCGCACATCGTCCGGCGTCTCGGCATTGGTCCGCACCTTCAGCCGGCGCAGCCCGTCGGCCCAGTGCATCAGGGTGTTGAAGTCGCCCGACAGTTCCGGCTTGACCGTCGGCACCTCGCCCAGCATCACCTCGCCGCTGCCGCCGTCGATGGTGATCCAGTCGCCGCCGCCGATGGTTCGGCCGGCGACCGTCATGGTACGGGTTTTCTCGTCGACGCGGATCGTGCCGGCACCGGCCACGCAGGGCCGGCCCATGCCGCGCGCCACCACGGCGGCGTGGCTGGTCATGCCGCCGCGCGTCGTCAGGATGCCCTGGGCGGCGTGCATGCCGTGGATGTCCTCGGGGCTGGTTTCGGCGCGCACCAGAATGACGCGTTCGCCCTTCGCCGCCTCGTTCTCGGCCTCGTCGGCGGTGAACACCAGCCGGCCCGAGGCCGCGCCCGGCGATGCCGGCAGGCCCTTGGCGACAACCTCGCGCCGGGCCTTCGGGTCCAGCGTCGGGTGCAGCAACTGGTCCAGCGCCTGCGGCTCGATGCGGCTGACCGCGGTCGCCTGGTCGATCAGGCCGCTGCCGGCCATGTCGACGGCGATCTTCAGGGCCGCCTGGGTGGTGCGCTTGCCGTTGCGGGTCTGCAGCATCCACAGCTTGCCGCCCTGCACGGTAAATTCGATGTCCTGCATGTCGCGGTAATGGGTTTCCAGCTTGTGGCGGATGCCGTCGAGCTGGCGGAACACGTCGGGCATCACCTCTTCCATGGCCGGCAGGTCGGACCCGTTGGCCTGCTTGCCGGCGACGGTCAGGTGCTGCGGCGTGCGGATGCCGGCGACCACGTCCTCGCCCTGGGCATTGACCAGGTATTCGCCGTAGAACAGGTTGGCGCCGGTCGACGGGTCGCGGGTGAAGGCGACGCCGGTGGCGCAGTCCTCGCCCATATTGCCGAACACCATCGCCTGCACGTTGACGGCGGTGCCCCAGCTTTCCGGGATGTCGTGCAGCCGGCGATAGGTGACGGCGCGCGCGGTCATCCAGCTGGAAAACACGGCCCCGACGGCGCCCCACAACTGCTCGCGCGCATCCTGCGGAAAGGGCCGGCCCAGCTCTCTCTCGACACAGACCTTGTAGGCGGCGACCAGGCTTTTCAGCGCATCGGCGTCGAGCTGGGTGTCGAGGGTGATGCCGCGCTCTTCCTTGTGCAGCTCCAGCAGTTCCTCGAAATTGTAATGCTCGACGTCCAGCACCACGGCCGAATACATCTGGATGAAGCGGCGATAGCTGTCATAGGCGAAGCGGGCATTGCCGGACAGCGTCGCCAGGCCTTCCACCGTCTCGTCGTTGAGGCCCAGGTTCAGCACGGTGTCCATCATGCCCGGCATCGACGCGCGCGCGCCGGAGCGGACCGAGACCAGCAGCGGCCGCACCGGGTCGCCGAAGCGAACCCCGCCGCCAACCTTGCGCTCGATGCCGGCGACCGCGGCGTCCACCTGCGCCTCAAACGCGTCCGGATAGGCCTTGCCGTTCTTGTAGAACCAGGTGCAGACCTCGGTCGTGATGGTGAATCCCGGCGGCACCGGCAGACCCAGATGGCACATCTCGGCCAGATTGGCGCCCTTGCCGCCAAGCAGTTCGCGCATGCCGGCCCGGCCTTCCGCCGCCCCGTCGCCGAACTCGTAGACCCACTTGCTCATCTCGACCCCTATCCCTCTATCTGGCTGAAATCGGCGATCAGGCCCATGGTTGCCCGGATGCGCGACAGAAGGCGCAGCCGGTTGGCCCGCAGCGCCGGATCCTCGGCATTCACCGTAACCGCGTCGAAGAATGCGTCCACCGGCCCGCGCAGCGCCGCCAGCGCCGCCATGGCGGCGGTGAACTGCTCTTCGCCGACCGCCGTGGCCACGGCGGCGGCGGCGGAGTCCAGCGCGCGGCCCAGCGCCGCCTCCTCGTCCTGCGCAAAGCCGTCCGGATCGGGCGCCCCGTCATGGGACACGCCGTCCTTCTTTTCCTCGATGCGCAGGATATTGGCGGCGCGGCGATAGGCGGTCAGAAGGTTGGCGCCATCCTCGCTGGCGACGAAGCCGGCCAGCGCCTCGACCCGCGCCAGCAGGCGCACCAGATCGTCCTCGCCGCCCAGCGCGAAGACCGCGGCAATCAGATCGTGGCGCGCGCCCTGGCCCTTCAGATGCACCTTCAACCTGTCGGCGAAGAAGGCGAGAAGATCGGTGGCGAGAGCGGGGATCGCCGACCTGGCGGCGATACCGGCCCCGTAATTGGCCAGCGCCCCGGAGAAGGCCGGCACCAGGTTCAGCCGCAGCCGGTTTTCCACGATCAGCCGGATCACGCCCAGCGCGGCGCGGCGCAGCGCGTAGGGGTCCTTCGACCCGGTCGGCTTTTCGTCGATCGCCCAGAAGCCGGCCAGCGTGTCGATCTTGTCGGCCAGCGCGACGCAGATCGAAACCGGGGCGGCGGGGCAGCCGTCGTTCGGCCCCAGCGGCGAGTAATGGTCGCGGATGGCGTCGGCCACCTCGGCATGTTCGCCATCGGCCAGCGCGTAATAGCGGCCCATGACGCCCTGCAGTTCGGGAAACTCGCCGACCATGCCGGTGACCAGATCGGCCTTGGCCAGACGCGCGGCGGCGCGCACCCGGTCGCGTTCGGCGTCCGGCACGGATCTGGCGATTTCCGCCGCCAGCGCCTGCATGCGGTCGACCTTCTGGTCCACCGTGCCCAGCCTGGCATGGAAGGTGATGGCGCCCAGCCGCGGCGTGCGGCTGGCCAGCGTCGTCCTGCGGTCCTGGTCCCAGAAGAAGCGGGCATCGGACAGGCGGGCGCGCAGCACGCGTTCGTTGCCGGCGACGATGCGCTTGCCGCCGTCCCTGGTCTCCATGTTGGAGACCAGCGCGAAGCGGGATGCGAGGCTGCCGTCTTCGTTCAGCAGCGAAAAGTATTTCTGGTGCGTGCGCATGGCCGTGCTCAGCACCTCGGCCGGCAGGTCCATGAAACCGTCGTCGATGCGGCCCAGCAGGACCACCGGCCATTCGACCAGCCCGGTCACCTCGTCCAGCAAGCCCGGGTCTTCCTTGAGGTCGAGCCCCGCCTCGTTGGCCAGTTCGTCCAGCCGGGCGGCGATGAGCTTGCGGCGCTCCGCCGGATCGAGGATCACGTAGTTGTTGCGCAGGCCCGCCTGGTATTCGGCGAAGCCGGTCACCGCCAGATGCTCGGCCGACAGGAAGCGGTGGCCATGGGTGTGCACGCCGAACGGCACGGTGTCGCCGCCAATGTCCAGCGCGCCGTCCAGCGGGGCGTCGTCGAAGGCGGCGAGGATCGAATGCAGCGGCCGCACCCAGCGGAAACCGTTGCCGGCCCAGCGCATGGATTTCGGCCAGACCAGCTTGCGGATCGCCTCGACCAGGATTTCCGGCAGCACCGCCGCGGTATCGCGGCCGGGCCGCTCGACGACGGCGAACCAGACCGGCCCCTTCGGCGTGTCGCGCTGCTCGCACTGGTCCAGCGACGCCACCCCGGCGCCCTTCAGGAAGCCGGCGATCGCCTGTTCCGGCGCATCCACCCGTGGCCCCTTGCGCTCTTCGCGCAGATCGGGCTGGCGCGCGGGGATACCGTCCACCCGCAGGGCCAGGCGGCGCGGCGTGGCATAGGCATCGGCGGCGTCGAATGCCAGGCCGGCGGCGCTCAGCCCATCGGTGACCAGGCGCTTCAGTTCGTCGGCCGCGCGCAACTGCATGCGGGCCGGGATTTCCTCGGAAAACAGTTCCAGAAGCAATTCGGCCATGACTAGAGATGCCCCCGCGCGACGAGCCAGCCTTCGCAGCACGCCTTGGCCAGCGCGCGCACGCGGCCGATATAGGCCTGGCGCTCGGTCACCGAGATCACGCCGCGCGCATCCAGCAGGTTGAACAGATGGCTCGCCTTCAGGCACTGGTCGTAGGCCGGCAGCGGCAGCTTCGCGGCGACCAGCGACTGGCACTCCGCCTCGGCGTCCTGGAAGTGGCGGCCCAGCATCCCGGTGTCGGCATATTCGAAATTATGCGCCGAATATTCGCGTTCGGCCTGCAGGAAGACGTCGCCGTATTTCACCCCGGCGCCGTTGAAATCGAGGTCGTAGACGTTCTCGACGCCCTGCACATACATGGCCAGGCGTTCCAGCCCGTAGGTCATCTCGCAGGACACCGGCGCGCATTCGATGCCGCCGACCTGCTGGAAATAGGTGAACTGCGTCACCTCCATGCCGTCCAGCCAGACTTCCCAGCCCAGCCCCCAGGCGCCCAGCGTCGGGCTTTCCCAGTCGTCCTCGACGAAGCGGATGTCGTGCTGCATCGGGTCGATGCCGAGATGGCGCAGCGAGCCGAGATAGAGGTCCTGCGCGTCCGCCGGCGAGGGCTTCAGGATCACCTGGTACTGGTAGTAATGCTGCAGCCGGTTGGGATTCTCGCCATAGCGGCCGTCGGTCGGCCGGCGCGACGGCTGCACATAGGCCGCGCTCCAGCTCTCCGGCCCCAGCGCCCGCAGCGTGGTCGCCGGATGGAAGGTACCGGCCCCAACCTCCATGTCGTAGGGCTGCAGAATCACGCAGCCGTGCTTCGACCAGTAGTCGTGGAGCTTCAGGATCAACGACTGGAAACTGATGTCGGACGCCATTCCCGGACCCGTTCTGAAGGGGCTCGCCCCGTTTAGGTGCAGCGCAAAATAACGAGGCGTCGCGGCCGGGTCAACGCCGATGGACGGCGCCGCAAAACGGCCTCAATACGGGCAGTCCGGGCGCTCGCAGGGGCTGGCGCTCCGCGCCACCACATAGGCGCCGCAGACCGGGCACTGCACCGTATCCTCGACGTCCGGCGGCCGGGCGCCGGGGCGCGGGCGGCGCCGGTCTTCGCGCTGCTGCCGGCGGCGCGCCTGGTCCAGCTTGCCGACGATCTTGAAGCCATACCACACGGCCATGACGATGCCGGCGAGAACGACGAGCTTGCTGATCCCGAGTCCGAACATGAGATTTCCCCTCTACAGCCCGAACCGGCCCCAGATCAGCCTTTCCTCGATCGCCGCCAGCATTTCGCCGGCCAGCGCGCCCATGCCGAAGCGGCGCTGCAGCCAGCCGCGCGGCGCGCGAATCGGATGAAGCCGTACCTTCTCGCCGAACTTGTCGCGCATCACCGCGCGCAGATTGCCGACGCCGTCGACCAGTCCCAGCTCGGCCGCCCGCCGGCCGGTCCACACCGTGCCGTCGAACAGCGTGCCGCCGGCCGTGCCCAGCCGGGCGCCGCGGCGTTCGCGCACCCAGTCCTTGAACTGCGCATGCACGTCTTCCTGGATGGCGGTCAGGCGTTCCACGTCCTTCGGGTCCTCGGGACGGAAGGGATCGAGCATCGCCTTCGACTCGCCGGCGGTGTGCACGCGGCGCTCGACGCCCAGCTTCTCGATCAGCGCCGGAAAGCCGAACCCGGCGGAGATGACCCCGATCGAACCGACGATCGAGGCGCTTTCGGCGTAGATATGATCGGCGGCGCAGGCCAGCCAGTAGCCGCCGGACGCCGCCACGTCCTCGCAAAAGGCATAGACCGGCAGATCGTGCTCCTCGGCCAGCGCGCGGACCCGCGAGGCGATCAGCGCCGACTGCACCGGCGAGCCGCCGGGCGAGTTGATCTGCAAGGCCACCGCCGCCAGCCTCGAGACCTTGAAGGCGCGCTCGATCGGGTCCGCCAGATCGTCCAGCGTCAGCCCGCGCCGGCCCAGCCCGACCTGGCCGATCACCCCGGAAAAGCGCAGCACGGCGACGACCGGCGCGCCGGTCAGCTTGCCCGCCAGCCAGCGGCCGATCAGGGGAATCCGTTCCAGACGGCTCTCGCGATAGGGATGCTTCATGCCGGTTAACATAAGGGTGCCGGATTGGCGCCACAAGCCGGAATGCAAGCCTCAGAGCGCCAGCGCCTCGCCGTCGCGCAGGATGGCGAGCGCCTCGGACGTATAGGCCCCGTCGTCCCGGTGCAACACCAGCCCCGCGGCCAGCCGCATCGGCGCGCGCAGGCCGGGCCGGGCGCGCACCAGCACGCGTTTGGCCTCGCGCCCCGGCTTTGGCCACAGCGGAAAGACGACGATGCCGCCGGCCCGGCCCTGCAGCAACGACAGGATTTCGTCCAGCCGGTCGGCCCGGTGGATCAGGGTGATCGCCCCCTTCGCCCGCGTCATGCGCAACGCGAAACCGATCCAGTCGGCCAGCACCGCCTCGCCCTCGACATTGGCCGCCGCTTTCGCCGGGTCGGGAGGCGCATCGGCGCGCGCCGCCGGCAGATAGGGCGGGTTGGCGATGACGTGATCGAAGGGTTCGACGGTAATGTCGCGCGGCGGGCGCAGCAGGTCGCCGTGCAGAATGGCGACGCGCGACCGCATCTGGTTGCGCGCGACGTTCGCCTGGCCCAGCCGCGCCAGTTCCGGCTGCAGTTCCAGGCCGAGGACGCTGGCCCGCGGTGCCCGCCAGGCGAAGCACAGGGCGGCGGCGCCGACCCCGGCGCCGATATCGAGCAGCCGCCCCGTCGCCGCCGCCGGCACGGAGGCGGCCAGCAGAACCGGATCGATCGCCGCGCGATAGCCGCCAGCCGGCTGGGCCAGCGCGATCCGGCCGCCGAGCAGCCCGTCGGCGGTTTCGCCGGGACCGGCCTCCAGCTCCCCCGCCTCCGACAACACCTGGCGCGCCGCCTCGTAATCCTCGTCGGCCACCATCAGCCGCCGCGGAATCGCCGCCAGCGAGCCCTCGGCAAAACTCATATGCGTGTCGAACACCACGGCCTCGATATTCTCGCCGGCCAGCAGCGCCGCCAGCCAGGAGAGCCGAACCGGGTCGCCGGTACGCAGCAGTTCCTTCATGTTCCCTGCCAGGTGCGCTTTTTGGTCCACTTGACCATACGTTCGGTTAAACTATGCTCGCTGCCAGTTCAAGACACCCGTTATGGAAAAGGGGACGCGCGTGGCAATCGTCAGCGCCGAAAGAGATCGGGCCGCGCATCAGGTCGCGGCCGCCGAACGCAAGCCGTCGCTGGACGTGCTGCACGACCTGGTCGCCGCCGATATGGCCGCGGTCAACCGGCTGATCGTCGAAAACATGCATAGCCCGGTGGCGCTGATCCCTCAGCTTGCCGGGCACATCGTTGCCGCCGGGGGCAAGCGGCTGCGGCCGATGCTGACGCTGGCCGCGTCCAGCCTGTGCGGCTATGGCGGCAGCCGGCACGCGGCGCTGGCGGCCTGTGTCGAGTTCATCCACACCGCCACATTGCTGCATGACGACGTGGTCGACGAATCGCTGTTGCGGCGCGGCCGGGATTCGGCCAATGCGGTCTGGGGCAACCAGGCCTCGGTTCTGGTCGGCGACTTCCTGTTCAGCCGCGCCTTCCAGTTGATGGTGAATACGGGCTCCATCGACGTGCTCCGCATCCTCTCCGACGCGTCCGCGACCATTGCGGCGGGCGAGGTACTGCAA
>JAHELM010000080.1 GCA_024644185.1 Rhodospirillales bacterium
TCCGTTCTCGGCGGGCTGGAACCGGTGCTGGTCGCCGGAAGCGAAGTCGGGCAGACATGCCTGGAAGCGGTTGCCATCCCGCAGGGCATCGACAGCACGCACTATTGTCCCGGCGATCCGGCCAGGGCGCGACGCAAGCTCGGGCTGCCGGTCGACGCGCGGATTATCGGCTGCGCCGGGCCGGCATCGGCCGTCGAACCGCTTCTGCAGGCGATCTTCCGACTGCAACCGAATGTCCATATCGCGCTGTTTGGCGCCGCCGCGTCGGTTTCCCACCACCGGCCACGCATCCGGCGCCTGAATCTCGAGGAACGTGTCCATATCCTGGGGCCTTGGGCCGACCCTGTACTGATCTATCAGGCGATCGACGCCTATTTTCATGGCGGCTCGTCGGATGAGTGTCCGCGCGCCGTTCTGGCGGCTCAGGCCGCGGGCAAGCCGGTGGTTGCCCTGCTGCCGGCGCGCCCGGAAACGCTTTGCCCGGAAGTCTGCCATTTGCTGCCGCCGCAATTCGGCCCCGGCATAACCGCGGCGCTGCGTAGCGTTCTGGCGCGCGGGCCGGGCACCGCGAGCCGCGAATTCGTCGCCCGGAACTGGGGCATCGCCCGCATGATTGACGGCTATGCCGATCTGTTCTTCCGCGTGCTGGGAGCCGACACCCGGCTGGCCGCCATTTCTTGATCCATATCATCGCCGCCACGATCCTGTCCGGCGCATGGTTGGTTTGCTGATCGATCCGCCGCGGGCGAGGAGCCGCGCGATGCCGAAACCGGCGAGCGGTTGGAGCCATTTCCCCCATGAAGCCGATATCGGCCTGTGCGGTTTCGGGCCGACGCTGGAGGATGCCTTCGCGCAGACCGCGCTGGCCATGACCGCCGTGGTGACCGACCCGGCCGGCGTCCAGCCGCTTACCGCCGTGACCGTCGAATGCGCGGCACCTGATCGCGAATTGCTGCTGATAGAGTGGCTGAATGCCCTGATCTACGAGATGGCCACGCGCGGCATGCTGTTCGGACGTTTCGCCGTCGCCATCGACGGTACGCGGCTGACGGGCACCGCCTGGGGCGAAGCGATTTCGCGCGACCGTCATCAGCCCGCCGTCGAGGTCAAGGGGGCGACCTATACCGCCCTGCAAATCCAGAGAGAAGCCGGCGGAAACTGGGTCGCACGCTGCGTTGTCGACGTCTGACGAACGAGGCAGATCATGGACCTGACAGGATTCGAGCAAATTTCGGCGACCGCCTGGCGCATCGCGCCGACCGGGGCCATGCGCGTGCCGGCCATCGTCTACGCCGATGCGGCGCTTATCCAAGACATGGACGACAAGGTGCGTGAGCAGATCGTCAATGTGACGACTCTGCCCGGCATCGTCGGCACCGCCTGTGCGATGCCCGATGCGCATTGGGGTTACGGATTCCCGATCGGCGGTGTCGCGGCGTTCGATGCGGCGGAAGGTGGCGTGGTCTCGGCCGGAGGCGTCGGTTTCGATATCTCCTGCGGCGTGCGCACCATGCGCACCGGCCTCGTGCGCGCCGATGTCGAACCGCGCAAACGCGAAATCGCCGATGCCCTGTACGCCGCCGTACCGGCCGGGCTTGGCAGCACCGGGACGATCCGCCTGTCCGGCGCCGAGATGGACGCGATGCTGGAAGGCGGTGCGCGCTGGGCGCTGAATCGGGGCTATGGCGTTCCAGCCGATCTTGAACGGATCGAGGAACGGGGCTGCATGGACGGCGCGGACGCCGGTGCCGTATCGGAAAAGGCCAAGCTGCGGCAGCGCAAGGAAATGGGAACGCTGGGTTCGGGAAATCATTATCTCGAACTCCAGGAAGTCAGGCGGATATTCGACCCCGACAAGGCGCGCGCCTTCGGCATCGCCCGCGGCGATGTGGTCATCGGCATTCATTGCGGGTCGCGCGGGCTGGGCCACCAGATCGGAACCGAATTCCTGCGCGACATGGCGTTGGCCGATGCCCGCCTCGGCATCGAACTGCCGGACCGCGAACTGGCCTGCGCGCCGATCGACTCGGATCTCGGTCGGCGTTATCTCGGCGCCATGCGGGCGGGCATCAACTGCGCCCTGGCGAACCGGCAGATCATCGGTCATCTGGTGCGCGAAACCATCCAGCGGCTGTTTCCGGCCGCGCGGCTGGACCTGTTGTTCGACGTTTCGCACAACACCTGCAAGGTCGAGGACCATGTGGTAGACGGTGTCAGCCGCCGCCTGTTCGTGCATCGCAAGGGGGCGACGCGCGCCTTCGGCCCCGGCCACCCCTCGCTGCCGGATGCGCTGCGCGAGGCCGGCCAACCGGTTTTCGTCGGCGGCAGCATGGGCACCCAATCCTGGATCCTGGCCGGCACCGCCGAGAGCGAAATTCGCGCCTACAGTTCCGCCTGCCACGGCGCCGGCCGCGCCATGAGCCGCCACCAGGCAACCCGGACCTGGCGTGGCCGCGAAGTCGTCGATGACCTGGCGGCACGCGGGATCGTCATCCGCAGTCCGTCGCTGCGCGGCGTCGCCGAAGAAGCGCCCGGCGCCTACAAGGACGTCGGCAGGGTCATCGAGGCGACCCACCAGGCCGGGCTGGCCGCCAAGGTCGCGGAACTTCGCCCGCTGGCCTGCATCAAGGGCTGAGGCCTAACCGGCGCGTTCGACCAGAAGTCCGCGCGCGGTCAGATCGGCCACCAGCGCCCGGGCATCCTGTTCGACCACGACGTGATCGACATAGGGAAAGGCATCGCGCAGCACGCAAACCGCATCGTCCAGCCCATGCGCCTCGCCGAGCAGCCGCCACAGCCCGGCACCCAGCCCGTTCAGGTGATAGATCGTCTCGCCACCGCCGCCGACAAGGAACAGGTCGCCCTCCACCTGTCGCTCGCTCAGCCCGTCCGAGGGACGATAGCAGGGCCCGGTCGGATTGCGCGGGCCACTGCTGCGTCGGCGATCCGGCGGGTCGCCCGCCGGTTCCATGGCCGCGCGCGCTACGTCACCGCTACGCCACATGGCAAAGCGCGCGCGCAGCGTCACCCGCGCCGCATCCGCATCGCCGCCCGCCAGACGATAGCAGGGTGCGCCGGCGACCAGCCGATGCAGCCGATCGAGCATCTGCGTCGCGGAAATCCCCTCGCAGCCGCCATGCAGCAGCATCCGCTTCAGAATCGTGCCGCTGCGCGCGGCGCGCAGCGCCGTCGGCCCGGATGCGCTCTCGTCGAGCAATACGAAGGCGCGGATCGGCGCCGTTTCACCGAAACAGGCAATCCTTTCGCGACCCGGATTCAGATGGAAGAAGCTGCCATTGCCGGTGTCCTTCTGCATCAGCAGGGCCGCACGCTGCGCCCAGGGCAGACCGTCGGGCAGCGGCAGTTCGATGCGCGGCGCGATACCCATGCCGATGCCGCGCCGATCGGCTGCCGCCACCGGCAGCAGTCCGTCGGCGAAAACCCGATGCCCCGACGCGGCCAGTGCCGCCACGATCAGTCCGCGCGCGCCGCGTCGACCGCCAAGCAAAACCACCAGTTCCTCGCCGAAACTTACCGCCGCCGCATCGATCCAGATTGCCAGCGCCCGGTCACGCGCCCAGGCCCGGACAAGCTGCGTCGCCAGGCTGTCGGCCAGCGCCACGGGATCGGCGTAGCGCAAAGGGCCCGCCAGCCAGGGTGCCCGCAACACAGGCACCCCGTCTTCCTCGGTCACCGCGATCTGCGGCTCGCGCTGGCCTTCGGGCGAAACCTCGCGCCAGGGCCAGTTGGCGAAGACGCGACCCAGCGGGGCCAGCAGCTTCATGCCCTGGTCGAGCAGGATCGGTCGCGAAACCGCTTCGAATTTCAGCAGCATGGCTTCCCCCTGGCGGTGCGACCGAAGCGGATGGATCCCATCCGTTTTGACAAGTCGCCCCACTCTTTCAGATGGATAGTGGACCGATTCAACCAATGGATGGCGACCATCCGCTGGCATCGGACCACTAGGGCGGCATCCGTGAAACTGCTCTCGCGGCGGCAGGCGGGTCGGCGTCCGCCATGGCCACGGTCAGGCCGCCGCGTCGATAGCGGCGCGCGACTGCACGGCCACGGTGCGCAGGGTCAGCAGCGTCGGCGCCACATAGGCAACCGTGCTGCCCAGGCCAAGGCGGGCGAGTGCGCGCCGCTGGCGTATATCCATGGCGCCGGTTTCGGATACACCGCCCGCCGGGTCGATTTCTGGATTTTGCACGTTCATTGTCCTGCTCCACAGGGTCGCGATTCCGGTTACGCGTGCCGGGCGGTCGGTTCCCCGTGTGCGAACGTGGTCGCACCTTTGTGGAGCTGCGCTCCTGCGCCTCGATCCTGTCCAGATCGGCTGGTTCGCGCGCGGGACGATCGGGTCCCTTGGCGATCCTTCTGATTCCGCCGCTTCCGCTACCCCGTAGACCCCTGGAACCGAGCGAGCGCGGCGGTCATTGTTGTTCCCCTGGAAACTAACAGAGCATGACGCGATCAGGTGAGTCCGATCGCGTACAATTTATTGCTAAATCGTGAATGCGCGGCCGGTATTCCCCCGACCGCGCGGATTCAGCCGATAAATTTCTGGATGGTCGCCAGGAAGCTCTTCACCGAGATCGGCTTGGCCACATAAGCCTCGCAGCCGCCCTCGCGAATCTTCTCCTCGTCGCCCTTCATGGCGAAGGCAGTGACCGCGACGACCGGGATATGCTTCAGATCGTCATCCGCCTTGATCCATTTGGTGACCTCAAGGCCGGAAACCTGGGGAAGCTGGATATCCATGACGATCAGATCGGGGCGTTCCCGCCGGGCGATGTCGAGAGCCTGCATGCCGTCACGGGTCTGCAGGATATTGTAACCCTGCGCTTCCAGCAGGTCCCGGAAGAGCTTCATGTTAAGCTCATTGTCCTCGACGATCAGAATCGTCTTGGCCATATTTGCCCCCCATTGCCGTACG
This sequence comes from Rhodospirillales bacterium, assembly GCA_024644185.1. GTDB lineage: Bacteria > Pseudomonadota > Alphaproteobacteria > UBA8366 > JADFVY01 > JAHELM01. The sequence continues at coordinate 4,937 of JAHELM010000080.1, forward strand.
GCTTTTATATCGCGCCGACCGTTACAGATCGATATTTTCCGGTAGCGCCCGGCAACCAAGCGATCCCGTCAATACCTAGCACAAATCGTGCTTCGCGCAATAATGTTGGTGGTTTAGTCCCCGGGTTGCGGTTGCCGGGCGGCGGCTGCTACCGTTCCTGTATTGGCGAATCCGGAGACGATCGGCACATGGCAGTCCAGGCGCCGCAAGGCAAGGCGATGGGCGATACCGCGGGCGGCGGGGCGGCAGCGCCCGCGCTATGCCGCGACTGCCTGACCCTGCCGGCGGGGACGCCCGGCGACCGCTGCCCGGCCTGCGGATCGCCGCGCCTGATTCGCCACCCGGAACTTCACGCACTGACCATTGCGCATATCGATTGCGATGCCTTCTATGCCACCGTGGAGAAGCGCGACAATCCGGCGCTGGCGAAACGGCCCGTGATCATCGGCGGCGGCCAGCGCGGCGTGGTTGCCGCCGCCTGCTATGTGGCGCGAGTCTATGGCGTGCGCTCGGCGATGCCGGTCTACAAGGCGATGGAGCGCTGTCCGGACGCCGTGGTGATCCGCCCGGACATGGCAAAATATGCCGCCGTCGGGCGCCAGGTGCGGGCGCTGATGCTGGATCTGACCCCGCTGGTCGAGCCGCTGTCGATCGATGAGGCATTCCTCGATGTCGGCGCCATCGCGGCAGGCGGCGAGAGCCCGGCGCTGGCGCTCGCGCGGTTGGTCCTGACCATCGAGACCAGGCTCGGCGTCACCGCCAGTATCGGCCTCAGCTACAACAAGTTCCTGGCCAAGACCGCATCAGACCTGGACAAGCCGCGCGGCTTCGCGGTGATCGGCCGCGCCGACGCCGAAGCGTTTCTGGCGCCGCGTCCGGTCGGCACGATCCACGGCGTCGGCAAGGCGCTCGACACCCGGCTGCGGCGCGACGGGATCGCCACCATCGGCGATTTGCGCAAGGTCGATGAAGCGACCCTGGTGCGCCGCTATGGCGCCATCGGCCGCCGCCTGTTCCGGTTCGCCCGAGGCATCGACAACCGGCCGGTCGACCCGAGCGAGGAAACCAAGAGCGTCTCCAGCGAAACCACCCTGCAACGCGACATCAGCGATCCGGCGGCGCTGGCCCGCCTGCTGAAGCCCCTGTGCGAGGCGGTGGCGCGGCGGATGCAGCGCAAGCGGCTTGTCGGGCGGCGCGTGACGCTGAAGCTGAAGACCGGGGATTTCCGCACGCTCACGCGCGGCCGCCTTCTGGTTTCCCCGATCGACGACGCGGAATCCCTGTATCGCGCCGCGCTGGCCCTGCTGGAGGGCGAAACCGACGGCCGCGCCTTCCGCCTGATCGGCGCGGGGCTGGAGGAACTTTCCGATAGCGAAACGATTCCGCCCGACCTGTTATCGGGTTGACCATCGCACGAGAGGAGAAACCGACAGACGATGCCGAAGCTGGCCGCCAATCTGACCACGATGTTCACCGAAGACGATTTTCTGGATCGATTCGCCGCGGCGGCGGCGTGCGGATTCCAGGCCGTCGAGTTTCTTTTCCCCTATGCCTTCGCGGCGGATGTCGTGTCGGCGCGGCTGAAGGCCGCCGGGCTTGCCCAGGCCTTGTTCAACATGCCGCCGGGCGATTGGGAAGCAGGCGAGCGGGGGGTCGCCGCCCTGCCTGGCCGCGAGGCCGAATTCGCCGCCGGCATCGACACGGCGTTGCGCTATGCCCGGGCGCTGGATTGCCGGCAGGTTCACTGTCTGGCCGGGCTGGTGGCTGACGAGGCCGCGCGCCCGGCCATGCGCGAGACCTATCTGCGCAACCTTGCCACCGCGGCCGCGCGCTGCAAGGCCCAAGGCGTACGACTGCTGATCGAGCCGATCAACAGCCACGACATGCCGGGATATTTCCTGAGCCATTCCTGGCAGGCACGCGAGATCGTCGAGACCGTGGGCAGCGACAACCTGTTCCTGCAATACGACTGCTATCACATGCAGATCATGGAAGGGGATCTGCTGAAAACGATCGAGGCCAATCTCGACATCATCCGCCATTTCCAGATCGCCGGCGTGCCCGACCGGCACGAACCGGATACCGGCGAGATCTGCTACCCCTTCCTGTTCGCCGCCCTCGACAGGCTCGGCTACGATGGCTGGTGGGGTTGCGAATACGTGCCGGCGGCCGGTACCCGGGAGGGGCTCGGCTGGGCCCGCCCCTGGGGCATCGGGATCTGACCGCGACTTGCGCGGCCGGCCCGGGACTCAGCAGGACGGCCGCGGAATCGCCTCGATCCGTTCCATCGTGCCAAGCACCTTGAAACCGTCGAAACCGAGCGTCATGGCGGTGACAATTCCGTTTTCCTGCATATCCAGCGCCAGCTCGAAGTCCGGCAGTTCCTCACCGCTCCCCGCCTTGCCCTCGGCGGCGTAGAAGGCGATCTGCATGGGCCACACCGGATTCGGGCCCATCGGCGCCTGCATCGCCGCGATGCCGGGCGCTGGACGCTGCGCCATGATGATGGTCGTCACCGGGGCCGCGCCCTCTACTTCCGCCCCGTCGAACACCAGATGACGATCCACCTTCTCGCCGGCGATCGCCTTTTTCAGCAGGATCAGCGAGTGTTCGGTGGGGAAGACGGTGCCGGCGGACAGCGCGATGTTGTCGGTGGCCGGCTGCTCGAATCGAGCCATGCCCGGACCGCCGACCGAATCCAGCGTCGCGTGGCCGCTGACCACTTCGGTGTCGACGCCGTTGGTCGCCCGTTTGACGTTGAACCGGTAGTCCAGCCCGTCCTTCGATTCCCAGGTCACGTAGCTGGTGGCCACCTCGACCTGGGTACCGTCATCGCGCGAAAAGCGCATGACATAACGCTGCTCGTTGGTCCAGCCGTCGCAGGTATCGGTCCATTCGAAGCTCATCCCGCCCTGCACGTCCAGGACCGCGCTTTCGGCGGTGGCGCCAGGGGCCAGCGACAGGCGATAGAAGGCGCGATGGGTCGCGATTTCCATGGCCGCGGCCGGCAGCGCGCCGACCAGGGCCGCCGTGGCCAGGGCGAGAGCGGCAATTCGCTGGTTCATTCGATACTCCGACAAGATGTTACCGCATAACACTTGGCGACTCAGCACCAATTCTGGAATATGCATGCCGCGCACAATGCACGAAATCGTTGCCGCGGCACAACAACAAGAGGGGAGAATGCCCGAGATGACCGAAAAGCCGATCCTGTTCGTGACCCGCAACCTGCCGCCCGACGTCATGGCGCGGATCGGCCGGGATTATCGGGCCGTCGCCAATCCGACCGACCGTCAACTGGATACCGACGCCATCGTCGCCGGCGTCGCCGGGGCCAGGGCCGACGCGATCCTGTGCTGCGGTACAGAGAAATTTCCCGCCGCGGCGATCGAGCGCCTGCCGCGGCATGTGCGGATGCTGGCCACCTTCTCGGTCGGTTATGACCATATCGA
>JAHELM010000081.1 GCA_024644185.1 Rhodospirillales bacterium
AATGGCGCGCCCGAAGCCGTATTTCTCGCAGTCGCCGGCCTGCTCGACGGCCTGCGCCGGAATGCGGAATGCCGATTCCATCCGGCCCTCGACCATGGCGTCGTCGCCCATCCATTCCAGATCCCGCCGGAACAGCCGCATGGCCACCATGCGCGAGGAGACCGCGATCAGATGTCTGGCACCCTGCGTCTCCAGGTATTCGGTGGTGCCGCAGAGGATTTCGGCGAGAATCGTCTGGCGCATCGCCCGATCGAGGCCGATATCGACGCAGAGCCGCGTGCCCTCCCAGACTTCATCGGATTCAGGCAGGGCGCCGCCGGCGACCAGGAACGGCCAATATGTCTTGAGCATGTAGGGGCGCGTCGTGCGCAGCAGCCGCGTCATGCCGCGCACCTCGCCCTCGGCGTCGCGGTACAGCAGGTAGACGGCGGCCGGGTTGTCGAACCGGTCGTATTCCAGGCCGTCGAAATTGGCGTGATCGATGTGCCGGCACTCGACGAACATGCGGTACCGCAGCCTTGCCTGCGACGCCAGTGCATCGCCGAAGCGGTAGGCATTGGCCCAGGTCACCACCTCGATCATTGCCTGTCCTCCCGTCCGTTTACGACGCGGAAAGGAAAACAGACCCTGTTCGGGCCCGATACTGTCGACTCCTACAGGTCGGGTGGGATTTACAGGCCCAGCAGGCCGTGCTGGATGGCGATGACGACGGCGGCGATACGGCTGGAGGCACCCAGCTTCGCCATGGCATTGGAGATGTGGAACTGAGCCGTGCGTTCGGATATTCCCAGAATCTGGCTGATGTCCCAGGCGCTCTTGCCCGCCTTGCACCAGCGCAGGCATTCACGTTCGCGCGGGCTCAGGATTACCGGTCGCTCGAGGCCGGCATCCGGGTTCAGCAGGCGCCAGCGGGCCAGGCTGTACTGCACCGACAGCAAATGGACATGCGCGGTGAAATGGCGGCCGTCCGGGTTGCGGTCGCGGCTGCTGAGGCTGATCACGGTGGTGGCGCCGCGCGGGCCGTGGATCGGCACCGTCAACCCGTCGGCCACCCCGGCGCCGACGCAGTCGTCAAAGAAGCTCTGCTGTTCCCGGGTCAGCGGCATCTGCCGCCCGATATCCGCCCAGTGATAGGGGCCCCGCGTGGTCATGGCCAGCGGCAGCACCGGGTCGATCAGGTGAAACCGGGAATCGAAATAGTATTCCGGATAGCCGTCCGGGCAATGCAGCAGGGGAAGCCCCAGGATATCGCTGCCACAGACCTCGGCCATGATGACGTTGTCGTAACCCGCCCTGCCGATGGCCGCGCGAAACAGATCCGCCAGCGCCTCCGGCGTGGCGGCCCGGTTCGTTGCATCGATGAAATCGTCTACCCTCATCGATCCCCCTGATGGTCCGATGGCAACGGATGGGAACCATCCGTCGGTTGAATCGGCCCACCTTCTCCTTGAACCAGTAACGCGAAGACCTGTCAGACTATGAGTCGCCGGCAAGTGGCGCGTCAACAGGATTAACAAGCGGTAATGTCCAGTCCGCCGAGTCCGGCACGTCGGACAGGAATGCCGTCAGCAGGCGATCGAATGCCGCCGGCGCCTCCAGGAATGGCGCATGTCCTGCGCCCGCCACCAGATGGATACCCCGGCGCCAGAGCCGTGCCCGCGCAAGGCCGGCCAGATAATCGTTGTCGACGAAGGGCTCGTCGGCGCCGCTGACGATCGCCAGCGGGATGCGACCCGCTTCGGCGACAGCGCGGCCGTCCACGCCGGCGCCTTCCAGCGCGCGCCGCATCATCCAGCTCCGTGCCCTGCCATCGGTGCGGCGGACCGCCTCGACCAGCCGCTTGTCGCGCCGGATCGCCTCCGCCCCGCAGGTGGCACGCGCATAGGCAAGAGCCTCGGCCTCGGAGAAATGTTCCTTGCCGGCCAGCGCCATCAGCGGGCTTGCCCGGAAGCCGGCGGCGATTGCATCGGCATTGGGCGCAACCGGCGGCGTCCCGACGATCGCCAGCCCGGTCAAGCCCGGCCAGCGCGCCATCAGCTCCAGCCCGACATGGCCGCCCAGCGACCAGCCGAGCACGGCCGCGCGCGTTACCCCGAGGCGATCCAGAATCTCGATCGCCAGATCGGCATAGGCGGGAATGCTATAGGTTCGTTCGGGCTCCGCCGCGTCGTCGGACGCGCCGTGTCCCGGCAGGTCGAAGGCGATCAGCCTGCGGCGACCGGCGATTTCCCCGCGATACAACCCGGCAAAAGCATGGCGGCATGAGGAATTGCCGTGGATCAGCAACAAGGGGGACTTGCCGCCGCCGTTATCGGCGACGGCGATCCTGCCATGCGACGTTGCAAACCCGAAAGCGGCCGGTTCGATCGCCCTCTCCGTCCTTGTCCCCGTTCTGTCGCGGGGCGGGAAGGATAGGACATCGGCCGGAACTCCGCCAGTCTGCCGCGTGCCGGCCCCCGGTCAGAGATCCGGTTCGGCCAGCCCGGCCTGGCGGCAGGCGGCGATCACCGTGTTGCGCAACAGCACCGCGATGGTCATCGGGCCGACGCCGCCGGGAACCGGGGTAATGCCACCGGCGACCGCATAGGCTTCGTCATAGGCGACATCGCCGACCAGCCTGGGCTTGTCGCCGCCGGCATCGATGCGGTTGATGCCGACGTCGATCACCGTCGCGCCCGGCTTGACCCAGGCGCCGCGGATCATTTCCGGACGGCCGACCGCGGCCACCAGAATATCGGCGCGGCGGCAGACGGCGGGCAGATCGCGGGTGCGCGAATGCGCCACGGTCACCGTGCAGCTGGCACCCAGAAGAAGCTGGGCCATCGGCTTGCCGACAATGTTGGAGCGGCCGACGACCACGGCCTCCAGGCCGGAAAGGTCGCCGAGACGGTCCTGCAGCAGCATCAGGCAGCCCATCGGCGTGCAGGGCACCATCGCCTTGCCGCCGGTAGCCAGCCGCCCGGCGTTGACGACATGAAAGCCGTCGACATCCTTTGCCGGGTCGATGGCGTTGATCACCGATTGTTCGTCGATCTGCTTGGGCAGGGGAAGCTGAACCAGGATGCCGTGCACCTTCGGGTCGGCGTTCAGCCGCGCGATCAGCGTCAGAAGCTCCGCCTGGCTCGCCGATGCCGGCAGCTTGTGCTCGGAGCTGTTCATGCCGGCCTCGACCGTCTGCTTGCCCTTGGAGCGGACATAGACCTGGCTGGCCGGATCTTCGCCAACCAGCACCACGGTAAGGCCGGGCGTCAGGCCGTGGCGCGCCTTCAGGTCGGCGACCGCGCTGGCGATCCGGCCGCGCAGGCGCGTCGCGAAGGCCTTCCCGTCGATGATTTTCCCGTCGGTGGCAGTGGCGCTCATGATTTCGTCTTTCCCCATTCGTTCAGGCTGTTCAGCAGCGGCGCGGGTTCGCCCGCAACCAGCACGACCTTACGCCGGGCGGTGGCGCCCGAGACGACCGATAGCGACGTTTTCGGCAGTTTCCACGTCCTGGCCAGAAGCTTCAACAGGGCCGCGTTGGCCTTGCCGTCTTCCGGGACGGCGGTGACCGCGACCTTCAACATGGCCGTTCCGGCCGCATCGGTCCCGATGCCGCGAATCGAATCGGCCGAGGCCCGGGGCGTCAGCCGGACATCGACGAGAACGCCATCGTCGGTCGGGCGGAACGGCAGGCCCGGCATCGCCGCTCAGCGCGGCCAGTATTCCCACAAAAGGTTCTGGGCGAAGGCCAGCAGCAGGATCAGCGCCACCGGAGACAGATCGACGCCGCCAAGATTGGGCATGTAGCGCCCGATCCGGCCGAGCGCGGGTTCGGTGATTGCGGTCAGAACCCGGTAGACCTGATAGACGAACGGATTGCTCAGGTTGACGACACGCAAGGTGACCAGCCAGCTCATGATAACCGCTGCAATCACGATATAGATGTAGAGCTGGATCACCGAACTGATAAGAATGTAGAGGGCAAGCATGGCGTCGGACTCCGGATTCTTTCCTGCGCGATTGGTGAGCGACACTAGAGCAGCATCCCCACGAATGGAATCGCTTTTTGGGATATCATTCGCCCGGATCGCGCAGTTCGCTTCGTGGAATAGCGGGCCTTGACAGGATGACATCATCGCCACATATTCCGCGTCGCCCGGTAACACCCGGGCGAAATAATCTTGTGGGGCCGTAGCTCAGCTGGGAGAGCGTCGCGTTCGCAATGCGAAGGTCAGGAGTTCGATCCTCCTCGGCTCCACCAATTCCCGCTTCGAGGCAATGTCGCAATGCGGCGGACCGGTATCCTGACCGGTCCGGGGCGACGCTAATGCATGCACTTCATGTGCAGGGCGCCCTGGCAGGCCAGGCTGCTGAAACTCCACAGGCTCTTGACATAGGCCACGGTGTTCTTCGCGTCCTCTTCCGAGATCATGTCCTTGAAGGGCAGCATCCGCGGATTGCGGGGCGATCCGTTCAGGATGGTGTAGGCGAGATTGCCATCGGAGTGGTGCCAGCCATGCGCCGAATTGTCGAGCGCGGGGGCTACGAAGCCGTATTCGTCCTGTGCGTTCCCATCCTCGGGCCGTTCGCCGACCCCGTTCTCGCCGTGGCAGGACTGGCAGTATTCCTCAAAGGTCTTGCGGGCGCCGGCGATCAGTTCGGGGGTTTCCCGGTCATGCCCCATATAGCTGACCCAGTGGCGGCCGCCGTCCTTGCTGGTGACGATGGCGCCGGTGTCGGCGACGACGTGGATCCGGTCCGGGTCGGTTGGATCGATTGCCATCTTCACCGGATAGCGGTCGCCGAAATCGGTCGATCGGACCTCCCATTTCTCGGCTGACTCGTCACGCACCACCAAGCCGACGCCGTACAGGAAGGTATAGATGCGGCCGTCCCGCGACACCGCGACCAGTGTCGCCGGGTGCTGGTCCATGAAAGCGGCATTCCAGTGCGCGCCGCCATCGCGACTGAAGAACAATCCGCCCATTGCGGCGGCATAGACCGTGTCCCGGTCGCGCGCGGAACCCGCCAGCGCAAAGGTCTTTTCGGGTAGCGGACCGACCTTCCGCCAGCTTTTCCCGCCATCCTGACTGACTTGCAGACCCTCGAACATCCCATAGACGGTTTCCGGATCGGCGCGGCTCACCGCCATCGCATGAAAATCGACCGGGCCGCCGGTCCCCAAGGCGACATTCTCCCAGGTTACGCCGTGATCGCGCGACGCCAGAACCCCGAGATTTCCACCGACGGGCGGATGACCGCTGGCATAGAATACGGACGCGTCCGCCATGTCGGTGGCCAGGGCCATGAGATCGTCCGTCGAATCGCCGATCCGGGTCGCCGTTCCGTCCGCCGCGGTCAGGAAAAGTCCCTCATGGGTTGCGATATAGAGCTGCGACGGGTTGTTCGGATCGACCGCGAGATCATGGATATGGCTGATCCGGTCGATCGGGATGGTTTCGGCCATCGCGGGGCTGACCGCGAAGAGTGAACTCAGGGCAAACAGGCCCAGCGTCAAGATCGAAGTCGGCCGAACGGTCGTCTCCAGGATCGGTGTTGTCGATTGCTCCATGGGTCGGGGTTCCATCGTTGGCTTGGGCTGCTGCGTGGATGCGGGGTCCCGCGGGGGCGGCGTTCTAGTGCATACCCGACTGAGTATGGAAAAGATGTTCGCTCTCGGCGATTTCCGCTGCCGTCATGCCCGATTTCAGGCCCTTCCGCAGGGCCATGGCGATCTTCTGCATGTGGCCGGTTTCGCGCGCGGCCATGCTTGCCCATAACAGCGCCTTGATGCTGTCCTCGGGGACGCCACGACCGTCGCGGTAGACGATGGCGAGGCGGACCTGCGCGATCGTGTTGTCCCGTTCCGCCGCCTCAAGATACCAGGTGGCCGCGGCGGCATCGTCCTTGGGTACGCCTTGCCCGTTGGCATACATGAAGCCGATGAAGATCTGCGCCGCGGAACTGCCCTTTTCGGCCAGCGGCAGCCAATTTCCGAGGGCGGTGGCGTAATCGCTCTGCTGGTACGCCTGAAAGCCGGCCCGGTATTGGCGCAGCAGTTCCGGATCGTCGGGAGCGGCGCCGGGGCCGTGCGCCAGCGCTGCCAGCGGCAGGGCAAGCGTCAGGCACATTCCGATAACACCGTGTTTCAGGGACATGGGGGCACCCTCTCTGGTTTAACGGACGGCGTTCGCAAACCATTTCAGATCATCGCCGGTCGCATCCTGCGCCCTGGGTACCCGACCGTGCCTTGAGCCAGATCAAGGCGCGCCGCCGGCATGGTTGACAAAAAAATTTATCATATGGTAAAAAATAAGCCTGTGAAGAAAACACGCGAATGCGGTGCAGGCAGGGAGGCCGTCACAGAGATGGACAAGACTCGGATTCCGGGAATCGCGGCGGGCCGCCTGACCAAGGCGGAATATCGAGACAATTTCGCCGATATTCATGCGCCGCTCAGTGCGCATGAGGCGCTGGTCGAGGCGCAGCGGTGCTATTTCTGTCATGACGCGCCGTGCATGAACGCCTGCCCCACGCATATCGACGTGCCGTTGTTCATTCGCCAGATCGCCACGGGCAACCCGAAGGGATCGGCGCAAACCATCCTGCAACAGAATATCGTCGGTGGCATGTGCGCCCGCGTATGCCCGACCGAAACCCTGTGCGAGGGCGCGTGCGTGCGCCAGGAGGCCGAAGGGAAACCGGTGCGGATCGGCCTGCTCCAACGCTACGCCACCGATGCCCTGATGGACAGCGGCGAACAGAAATTCGCGCGCGCCCCGGCAACCGGCAGGAAGATTGCCGTCGTCGGCGCCGGCCCGGCGGGCCTGGCCTGCGCCCATCGGCTGGCCATGCACGGCCATGCGGTCACGCTGTTCGAGGCGAGGAAGAAGCCCGGCGGACTCAATGAATACGGGCTTGCCACCTACAAGACCCCCGGCGATTTCGCGCAGCGGGAAGTCGGTTATATCCTGGGCATCGGCGGCATCGAGCTGCGTACCGGATCGGCCCTTGGCGACGGTCTCGATCTGGCGGATCTGGCGAAGCGTCACGATGCCGTCTTCCTGGGTCTGGGAATGGGCGGGGTCAATGCACTGGGCATCGAGGGCGAGGATATCGAGGGTGTGGTCAACGCCATCGACTATATCGCCGATCTGCGCCAGGCGACGGACAAATCCCGGCTTCCCGTGGGCCGCCGGGTGGTCGTCATCGGCGGCGGCATGACGGCGGTGGATATTGCGATCCAGGCCAGGCGGCTGGGCGCCGAGGAAGTATCCATGGTGTACCGCCGCGGCCCGGAGAATCTGAAGGCCAGCGAATACGAGCGCGACCTGGCGCGGACCAACGGGGTCGGTATCCGCTTGTGGGCGGCGCCGTCCCGCATCCTCGGCAAGGACGGCAAGGTCACCGGCGTCGAATTCGAATACCAGGACGCCAGGGGCGGCACGGGCGAGCGCTTCACCCTGCCGGCGGACCAGGTGTTCAAGGCGATCGGCCAGAAATTCCTGCCCGCCTGCATCGGCAAGGCCGGCGTGACGCTGAAGGGCGGCCGCATCGGCGTGGATGCGGAACGCCGGACCGGCGTTGCCGGCATCTGGGCCGGTGGCGACTGCGTGGATGGGGGCGAGGACCTGACCGTTGCCGCGGTCGAGGACGGCAAGCTGGCGGCGGAATCGATCCATCGCCACCTGACGGCCAAAGCCTGAGAAATTCCGGGAAGACCGCGAAGAGGAGACGATACCATGGCTGATTTGCGCAGCGAATTCCTGGGGATCAAGTCGCCGAACCCGTTCTGGCTGGCCAGCGCGCCGCCGACCGATCGCGAGGTCAATGTCACCCGCGCCTTCAAGGCGGGCTGGGGCGGCGTGGTCTGGAAGACCCTTGGCGAGGACCCGCACGTGGTCAACGTCAATGGACCGCGTTATGGCGCGATCCACGGCGCCGACCGGCAACTGATCGGCTTCAACAATATCGAACTGATTACGGACCGCCCGCTCGGCGTCAACCTGCGGGAAATCAAGGCGGTGAAGAAGGCGTGGCCGGATCGTGCGCTGGTCGTCTCGCTGATGGTGCCCTGCGAGGAAAAGGCCTGGAAGGCGATCCTGCCGCTGGTCGAGGAGACCGGCGCCGACGGGATCGAACTGAATTTCGGCTGTCCGCACGGCATGTCCGAGCGCGGCATGGGCGCGGCGGTGGGCCAGGTGCCGGAATATGTCGAGATGGTCGCGCGCTGGTGCAAGCAACATACGCGCATGCCGGTGATCGTGAAGCTGACCCCGAACATCACCGACATCCGCGGCCCGGCCCGGGCCGCCCACAAGGGCGGCGCCGACGCGGTGTCGTTGATCAACACAATCAATTCGATCATGGGCGTCGATCTCGACACCATGGCGCCCAATCCG
>JAHELM010000082.1 GCA_024644185.1 Rhodospirillales bacterium
ATCCCCGCCGGCATGGAAATGATGGACCGCCCGGCGATTCGCGCCGCCGAGGATTTCGTGCATGCCGGCTATCCGCTGGATGTCGAGGCGCTGCTGATCATCGAACTCGACGGACCGGCCGTCGAGGTCGAGTACCTGATCGAGCGGGTTTCGACGATCGCCCGCGAGAGCGGCGTGACGACGCTGCGCGTGTCCGATAGCGATGCGGAGCGCGAGGTCTTCTGGAAGGGCCGCAAGGCGGCCTTCCCGGCGGTCGGTCGCATCTCGCCCGATTATTACTGCATGGATGGCACCATTCCGCGCCGCCGCCTGCCCGAGGTGCTGCGCCGCATGGCCGAGCTGTCCACGCGATACGGGCTTGGCGTGGCGAATGTGTTCCATGCCGGTGACGGCAATCTGCATCCGCTGATCCTGTACGATGCGAACAATCCGGGCGAACTTGAGAAGGCCGAGGCCTTCGGCGGCGATATCCTGAAGCTCTGCGTCGAGGTTGGCGGCGTGCTGACCGGCGAACACGGGGTCGGCGTCGAGAAGCGCGACCTCATGCCGACGATGTTCACCCAGACCGATATGGAACAGCAGCAGCGTCTGAAATGCGCCTTCGATCCGGCCGCGCTGTTGAATCCTGGCAAGATGCTGCCGGAATTGCATCGCTGCGCCGAGCTGGGCCGCATGCACATCCACAAGGGCAAGCTGCCCTTCCCGGATATTCCGCGTTTCTAGGAGAGCCGAGCGGTGAGCGAAACCTTCCGGCCGGAAACCATCGACCAGTTGCGCGACCTGCTCGTCTGGGCGGTGGCGGAGGACAAGACGATCGAACTGGTCGGATCGGGCAGCAAGCGCGCGCTGGGCCGGCCGGTGCGCGCCGATTACGTGGTGGCGATGGATCGCATGGCCGGAATCACGCTCTACGAGCCGGACGAACTGGTGCTGACCGCCCAGCCGGCGACGCCGCTGGCCGAGATCGAGGCGGCGCTGGCGGAGGCCGGGCAGCATCTGGAATTCGAACCGCCGGATTACGGGCCGCTGCTGGCGGCGCCCACCGCCGTCGCCGGGAAACCCGCGGCGAATGCCGGAAAGGGCACCATCGGTGGCCTGATCGCCTGCAATCTGGCCGGTCCGCGGCGGATCAAGGCGGGTGCGGCGCGCGATCATTTCCTGGGCTTTCACGGTGTGTCGGGCCGCGGCGAGATTTTCAAGTCCGGCGGCCGCGTGGTCAAGAACGTCACCGGCTACGACCTCAGCAAGCTGATGGCGGGATCCTGGGGCACGCTGACGGCAATGACCGACGTGACGGTCAAGGTCATGCCGGTGCCGGAAAAGACGCGAACCGTGCTGTTGTTCGGCGCCAATGTCACCGCGGCCGGCGCGGTGATGTCCTCGGCGCTGCAAAGCCCGCACGAGGTTTCCGGGGCCGCCTGGCTGCCCGCCGACCTGGCGTCCGGGTCGGCGGTTTCCACGGTGTCCGGCTTGCGGGCGTCGGTCACCGCGGTCCGTGTCGAGGGGCCGGGCCCGTCGGTGGAATACCGCTGCGCGGCCCTGCGGGAAATCTTCGGCGCGCTGGGCCCGACGCAGGAACTGCACAGCGCCGGTTCGGCCGCCTTCTGGCGCGAAATACGCGACGTCGCGCCCTTCGCCCGGCCGGGCGACACCCGCGCGGTCTGGAAGCTTTCGGTGGCGCCCACGGCGGGTCCCAGGATCGTCGCATCCCTGGCGGCGGTGGACGGTGTCGATGCCTTCCTCGACTGGGGCGGCGGGCTGGTCTGGCTGGCCCTGCCGGAAGCCGGGGATGCCGGGCTGACGACGGTGCGGGCGGCGATCCCCGAGGGTGGCGGCCATGCCACGCTGCTGCGCGCATCCGAGGCGTTGCGCGGGCGCGTGGAGGTGTTCCAGCCGCTCGCCGCCGGCCGCGCGGCGCTGTCGCGGCGCGTCAAGGCGGCCTTCGATCCCAAAGGGATTCTCAATCCCGGCCGCATCCACGCGGATTTGTGAGCGACGGAGCAGACAGCGCATGCAGACGCATTTCACGCCCGACCAGCTCGCCGACCCGGATATCCGGGTCGCCAACGAAATCCTGCGCGCCTGCGTGCATTGCGGATTCTGCACCGCTACCTGCCCGACCTATGTGCTGCTGGGCGACGAACTGGACAGCCCGCGCGGCCGCATCTATCAGATCAAGGAGATGCTGGAGACCGACCGGCCGGCGCCGCCGTCGGTCACCAGACATATCGATCGCTGTCTGTCCTGCCTGAGCTGCATGACCACCTGTCCGTCGGGTGTGCACTATATGCATCTGGTGGATATGGCGCGCGCGCATGTTCACCGCACCGCGCACCGGCCGCTGTCCGAACGCTTGTTGCGCGGCATGCTGGCGCTGGTGCTGCCGCGGCCCTTCCTGTTCCGGCTGGCGCTGGTCGGTGCCTTCCTGGCGCGGCCGGTTGCCGGGCTGCTGCGCGGGCGTCTGGGCGCCATGATGAAGCTGGCGCCACGCCGCCTGTCGGGGCCGTCATCGGTCGACCGGCCGCAGGTGATCCGGGCGCAGGGCCAGCGCCGGGGCCGCGTGGCGCTGCTCAGCGGCTGCGCGCAGCAGGTGCTGAACACGGCGATCAACGAGGCGACGGTGCGGCTTCTCACCCGACATGGCGTAGAGGTCGTGATCGCCCGCGGTGCCGGCTGCTGCGGCGCGCTGGTGCACCACATGGGCAAGACCGATACGTCGCACGCCCAGGCGGCGGCGAACATCGAAGCCTGGATGCGCGAATCGGCGCGCGGGGGCCTTGATGCGATCATCGTCAACGCCAGCGGCTGCGGCACGCAGGTCAAGGATTACGGCTTCATGTTCCGCAACGACCGGGCACTGGCGGCCGACGCGGCGCGGGTTTCCGGCATGACCCGGGATATCACCGAATACATGGCGGAAATCGGGCTCAGGCCCAGCGTCCGGCCCGGCGCCTTTCCGGTCGCCTATCATTCCGCCTGTTCGCTGCAGCACGGCCAGAAGATCACCGCCCTGCCGAAGCGCCTGTTGGCCGGGGCCGGATTCACGGTGCGCGATGTCGCCGAGGCGCATCTGTGCTGCGGATCCGCCGGAACCTACAACATCATGCAGCCGGAAATCGCGACCCGCCTGCGCGCGCGCAAGCTGGCCAATATCGCCGCGACCGGCGCGCCGGTAATCGCCGCCGGCAATATCGGCTGCATGGCGCAACTGGCCGGAGATACCCCGATCGTGCACACGGTCGAACTGCTCGACTGGGCGACCGGCGGCCCGCTGCCGGCGGCGCTCAAGGGCGTCGATCTGGGGCCGGCCGTGGCGCAGAGCGCGGCGATGGTGGCGGCGGAGTAGGCGACAAGGCGGGCGGCGACCGAAAGGGGCATGGCGTCGCGAAAAAAAATCTTCGCGACAAATTCGATATAAATCAAATAATTAGAATATTTCTGCGCGGTTCCCGCGATTTTTCCGGGAACTTCTCACGCGGCTTTGCGTCTCTCTCGGCATGGCGCCACCGGATCAACCGGTACCCGGGTAAAGAACCTGGACCTTATCGAACATGGGAGAGAGAGTTATGAGCACGAAGATTCTTGTCAACGCGACCTATGGGCTGGACGACCTCGAGCGGGCGACCGTTCCCTTCATCGTCGCCAGCGCATCGGCTGCGTCCTCCAACGAGACGGTGATGTTCCTGACCGCGGACTCGGTCCGCCTGGTGACGACCGGGGGTGCCAAGGACATGCAGGCGGAAGGGTACCCGCCGGTGTCCGATCTGATCGACGCCCTGGTCGAGAACGGCGGCAAGATCTGGGTCTGCCCCGTTTGCGCCAAGGCGCGCGGAATCGGACCGGACGATCTGATTTCCGGCGCCGAAATCGCCGGCGCCGCCCGGACCATCGGCTACCTGGCCGAGGGCGCCCGCACCATCATGTAGGACATCGGGCCGGCCCCCGGTGCGGGCCGGCCAGCCTTATCCGTGGAGACGTGACATGAAGACCGAACTCAAGGAAAAACCCAGGGCCGTCGACCTCGCCTCGCTGGAGCGGCAGGTCAAGGAGATGTACCGGGCGGTGGCGGACGAGCCGCACCGCGAATACCACTTCGAGATGGGCCGCGGCCTCACCGAACGCCTCGGCTACCCGGTCGCCGATCTGGACCGCATCCCCGCCCAGGCCATCGAATCCTTCGCCGGCGTCGGTTATTTCTTCGATCTGGCTGCACTGCGGCCGGGCGAGACAGTGGTCGATCTGGGCAGCGGTTCCGGCACCGATACCTTCATCGCCGCCCTCAAGGTGGGGCCGAAGGGCCGTGTCGTCGGCATCGACATGACCGATGCGCAACTGGCCAAGGCCAGCCGCCTGCGCGACGAGGCCGGATTCGCCATGGTCGAGTATCGCAAGAGCTATATCGAGCGGGTGCCGGTGGACGATGCAAGCGTCGACGCGGTGATCAGCAACGGCGTGATCAACCTGTCGCCCGACAAGGCGTCGGTGTTCGGCGAGGTGGCGCGGATGCTGAAGCCGGGCGGCCGGCTGGCCATCGCCGACATCGTGACCGAAAAGCATCTGCCCGAGGGCGTCACCTGCAATGCCGATCTGTGGGCGGCCTGCATCGGCGGCGCCATGCAGGAAGACGACTACCGGGCGGCGATCGAGGCTTGCGGCATGAATGTCGTCGCGATTGTGCCGAATACGGCCTACGGTTTCATTTCCGACAGCGCCCGCGGCGCAACCGGCAAGTGGGGCGTCAAGAGCGTGTCGCTTCTGGCGCGCAAACCGGGCTGAACCGGCGCCAGACCCGGGCCGCGGAAAACTTCCCGCGAGCCCGGGCCGGGCGCTACACTGCGCAACGATGGCGGCGACATGGAAGTGACGGCTGACAGCGGAGCGTTTTTCGCGGGGCAGGTGCGGGGGGCGATGGACAGCCTCTACGGCGCCGCCCTGAAACTCACCCGCAACGCGGGCGAGGCGGAGGATCTCGTGGCCGAGGCCGTGGGGCGCGCCTGGTCGGCATTTCAGTCCCTGGAAGACCGCTCGCGCTTCCGCCCGTGGCTGTTCCGCATCCTCACCAACACCTATATCGACAGATATCGCAAGCGGCGCGACTCGCCGGCGATGGAGTCCTGGGACGACAGCGGAGCCTGCGACGACGACGACGGCAATTTCTCGCTGTTCGAACGACTGCACCAGCCGTTCCTGCTGTGGTGGGGCAATCCCGAACAGGAATACGTCAACAAGCTGCTGCGCGAGGATATCAACCGGGCGATCGATGCGCTGCCGGCAGTATTCCGGCTGGCGGTGATTCTGATCGATGTCGAGGGATTCGCCTATCGGGAGGCCGCCGAGGCGCTCGGCGTCCCGGTGAATACAGTTCGTTCGCGGCTGAAGCGCGGCCGCGCCTGCCTGCAAAAGGCTCTGTGGAAACACGCCGGGGATATCGGCGTGACGAAATCGGCAACCGAAGGGGCCTCCCTCAGATGACGGATGGCAAGAAGAACCACGATACGCGCGCCATCGACTGCGCGGAGGCGATGCGGCAGCTCTTCGACTATCTCGATGGCGAGGTCGAAGCGGCAGCCCATGAGGAGATTCACCGTCATCTCGACGGTTGCCGCAGTTGCTTCTCGCGCGTCGAGTTCGAGAAGGCGCTGAAAGCGCGGGTCCGGAAAGCCGCCCGAAGCCGTGCGCCGGACAGCCTGAAAGACAGGCTGGACGTGCTCATCCGGGGTTTCGCCGTAGCCGGCGAGGCCGCCGCGCGCGATCGCGAACCAAAAACCAGGGCAGGGAAGGATCCGCGAAAGAGCCGGGGTTGAAGGAAATCCCCGGCCACGGGGTGCGGGCCCCGAAAGAGAGGGAAAGAGAGGGAAAGAGACGATGGTCGCGATTCTGTCAAACGACCGCGCGTTCATCATCCGCGCGGTGAAGGACATGTACACGGATGTCGCCGGACATCCGGACAAGGCGTTCCACTTCCCCACCGGCCGGCCTGCCTGCCTGTTCGTCGGCTATCCGGCGGCCGAGCTGGATGCGATTCCGGAAACCGCGGTGGAATCCTTCGCCGGCGTCGGCTATCCGCACCGCGCCGGCCAGATCGGGGCCGGCGACACGGTGCTGGATATCGGCTCGGGATCCGGCACCGACGCGCTGATCGCGGCGCGCAAGGTGGGCGCCGCCGGGCGCGTCATCGGCCTCGACATGACGGATGCCATGCTGGACAAATTCAAACGCAACATCAAGCGCATGGGCGCCGGCAACGCCGAGGCGCTGGAAGGCAACGCGGAAGACATTCCCTTGCCCGACGCCAGCGTCGACGTGGTCACCAGCAATGGCGTTCTGAACCTGGTTCCCGACAAGCCCCTTGCCTTCCGCGAAATCGCCCGCGTGCTGCGCCCCGGCGGGCGGGTGCAGATCGCCGATATCGTGGTTGGCAGCCCGATCTCCGAGCAGTGCCGCGGCAATCCGCAGCTCTGGGCCGAGTGCGTCGTCGGCGCCTCGCTGGAGACGCAGTATCTGGAGATGTTCGCCGGGGCCGGCCTGACCGATATCCGGGTGCTGCGCCGCTTCGACTATTTCGCCGGCAGCAGCAGCGCGTCGACCCGCAAGATCGCCGCCGGCTTCAACGCCGCCGCCATCGAGATCGCCATGCGGAAACCAGCCTAACCGAGCAGCAGCTTGTCGTCGTCCAGAGCCTCGCCCTGGCGCTGGCGGGCGAACAATTCCAGCAGATCGGGCACACCGAGGTCCCGACGCTCATCGCCGGCCATGTCGAAGACGATGCGCCCCTCGTGCAGCATGATCGTGCGGTCGCCATGTGCCAGGGCGTGGCGCATGGAATGGGTCACCATCAGCGTGGTCAACGTCTTCTCGCCGACGATACGGTCGGTCAGCGCCATCACGGCGGCACCGGTCTTCGGGTCCAGCGCGGCGATATGTTCGTCCAGCAGCAGGATGCGGCTGGGGCGCAGCGTCGCCATCAGCAGGCTGACCGACTGCCGCTGCCCGCCGGACAGCCGGCCCATGGTGTCGCCCAGGCGGTTCTCCAGCCCCAGGCCCAGCGTTGCCAGCAGGGCGTGGAACTCGTCGCGGCGATCGCGGGTCAGTGCCCGGCGCAGCGTACCGGGCCTGCCGCGGCCAAGGGCGAGCGCCAGGTTCTCCTCGATGGTCAGGCCCTCGCAGGTGCCCGCCATCGGGTCCTGGAAGACGCGCGCGACAAGGGCGGCGCGGCGGGCCGCGCTCCAGCCCGTGACCTCCTGCTCGTCGATGGCGATGCTGCCGGCGGTCGCCGGGATTTCGCCGCTGATCGCGTTCAGCAGGGTGGACTTGCCGGCGCCGTTGGAGCCGATGACGGTAACGAACTGGCCTTGCGGGATGTCCAGGTCGATCGCGCGCAGCGCGCGGGTTTCCAGCGGCGTGCCGGCATTGAAGGTGACGATCAGGCCGCGCGCGCGGATCATGGCGCGCGCCCCTTGGCGGCGCGGGCGGCAAATCCCGACTTCAGGCGCGGCAGGATCAGCGCCACCGCCACCAGCACGGCGGTGATCAGGTTCAGGTCCGAGGCATTGAAGCCCAGGAAGTCGGCGTTCAGCGCCAGGGCGACGGCGATGCGGTAGACCACCGAGCCCAGCACGCAGGCCAGCGCCACGACGGCTATTCGCCGCGCCGGCACCAGCGTCTCGCCGATGATGACGGCGGCCAGGCCGACGACGATGGTGCCCAGCCCCATGGTCGCGTCGGCGAATCCATTGGTCTGGGCGAACATGGCCCCGGCCAGCGCCACCAGCCCGTTGCTCATCGCCATGCCCACATAGGTCTTGGTCCCGGTCTCGATCCCCTGGGCCCGGGCCATGCGCTTGTTGGCGCCGGTGGCGCGCAGCGCCAGCCCGTATTCGGTGGCCAGGAACCAGGCAAGTCCGGCGGCCACGACCAGCGCCACGGACCCGGTGAAGATCGGCTTCAGATAGACCGGGGCCAGTCCCAGACCCTCGAACGGGGTCAGCATCGTCGACTCGGTGATCAGCGCCACATTCGGCTTGCCCATGACCCGCAGATTGACGGTGTAGAGCGCCGTCATGGTCAGGATGCTGGCCAGCAGATGCAGGATCTGGAAGCGCAGGTTCAGGAAGGCGGTGACCAGCCCGGCGCCGCCGCCGGCCAGGATGGCGATGGCGGTGGCGGCAAAGGGATTCATCCCGGCGACGATCAGCGTCGCCGAGACGGCGGCGCCCAGCGTGAAGCTGCCGTCGACCGTCAGGTCCGGGAAATCCAGAACGCGGAAGGACAGATAAACCCCGAGGGCGACCAGACCGAACACGAAGCCGATCTCGATCGCCCCCAGGAATGC
>JAHELM010000083.1 GCA_024644185.1 Rhodospirillales bacterium
CCACGGTAATGCTGGCTGTGACCAGCCCGAAGCTGACCGGTCTGGTCTTTCTTGCCGTCCCGGTGGTGGTTGCGCCGATTGTGATTTTCGGCCGCCGGGTTCGCCGCCTGAGCCGCGAGTCGCAGGACAGGGTCGCCGATCTGTCGTCCTATGGCGACGAGGCACTGCATGGCGTTCGCACCATGCAGGCCTATACGCATGAGGACGAAGACCGTCGGAAGTTCGCCCTTGTAACCGAGGAAGCCTTCACCACGGCGGTTCACCGGATCCGCGTTCGTGCCGTGCTTACGGCCATCGTCATCATGCTTGTATTCGGCTCGGTCGGGCTGGTCCTGTGGATTGGCGGGCACGACGTGATCGCCGGGCGGATCACGGTTGGCGATCTTTCGGCCTTCGTATTTTATTCGATCGTCGTGGCCGGATCGGTTGGCGCCATTTCCGAAGTGATCGGCGATCTGCAACGCGCCGCCGGCGCCGCCGAACGCCTGCTCGACCTGCTGGCGACCGAGCCCGACATCCGCAGCCCCGCCAATCCCGTCGCGTTACCGTCACCCCCGCTGGGCGAGGTGCGTTTCGAGGGCGTGCGCTTCCACTATCCATCGCGACCGGATGTCAGCGCGCTCGACGATTTCGATCTGACCGTGCGGCCGGGCGAGACCGTGGCCCTGGTCGGCCCCTCGGGTGCCGGCAAGACGACTGTGCTGCAATTGCTGTTGCGGTTTTACGACCCGGAAGCGGGAACGGTACGACTGGATGGTATCGACCTTCGGCAGGCCGATCCGAAGGCCGTGCGCCGGCGTTTTGCCCTGGTGGCACAGGATCCGGTGATTTTCGCCGCCGATGCCTGGGAAAACATCCGATACGGTCGTCCGGACGCCAGCGACGACGAAGTCCGCGCCGCGGCCGAAGCGGCGGCCGCGGCCGAGTTCCTCGACCGGATGCCGGACGGTTTTGCAACCCAGCTTGGCGAGCGTGGCGTGCGTCTCTCCGGTGGGCAGCGCCAGCGTATAGCCATTGCCCGCGCCATCCTGCGCGATCCCGTGGTGCTGCTTCTCGATGAAGCGACTAGTGCGCTGGACGCCGAATCGGAACGCCTGGTGCAGGAAGCGCTGGAGCGGTTGATGGAAGGGCGCACCACCATCGTGATCGCCCATCGCCTGGCGACGGTCCTGAAGGCAGGGCGGATCGCGGTGATGGACGGCGGCCGCATCGTCGCCGAGGGCAACCACGCGAGCCTCGTGGCCGAGGGTGGGCTTTATGCGCGCCTTGCCCGGCTGCAGTTCGACCAGGGCAGGGCGCTGGGCGCCGGGGAACAGGGCGCCGCTGTATAGAAGGAGGGCCATATTCCCGCCATGCTTCCCGGCAATTGTGCAGCGAACCTGCATTCGAGAGCGCACCGCATATGCCGACCGTCTTCACCCATCCCGCCGTCGCCATAGCCTTATACCCCTGGCTGCGTGACCGCGTTGGCGGACGCAAGGCCCTGGTAGCCGGTGGGTTGCTGACCGCTCTGCCCGATCTCGACGTGATCGGCTTCAGGCTTGGCATCCCTTACGGGCATATGCTGGGCCATCGCGGGCTGAGCCACTCGCTCGCCTTCGCCCTTGTCGTCGGCGGTGTGGCCGCACTCCCCCTGGCGCGGCGCTGGGTCGCCAATCCCTGGGCTTTATGGCTGTTCTTCTTTCTTTGTCTGGCCTCGCACGGGGTGCTCGATGCGTTGACCAGCGGTGGCAAGGGGGTGGCATTCCTGGCGCCCTTCTCGAACGAGCGCTTCTTCTTCGACAGCCGGCCCGTTCTCGTCTCGCCCATCGCTGTCGACCGCTTTCTGGCCAATGGCCGGGGGCTCGATGTTCTGCTCAGCGAGTTGCGGTGGATCTGGCTGCCGGCGTTGTCCCTGGCCGTGGCCGGCACGCTGGCGGGCCTCCGGCGGCGCAAGGCGGTTAGGCCCGTGCCGACGGAGTAATCCTCAGCGTTGGGTCAGTTTCAGTTCGATGCGGCGGTTGCGGCTATAGGCCTCGGCCGAATCGCCGGGTTCCAGCGGCTGGTACTCGGCATAGCCGGTGGCGGCAAGGTGTTCCGGCGCGATACCCTGCGCCTGCAGGAAGCGCAGCACCGACAATGCGCGCGCCGTCGACAACTCCCAGTTCGAGGGAAACTCCTCGTTGTGGATGGGCACCCTGTCGGTATGGCCGTCGACCTGCAGCACCCAGTTGATGTCGGGCGGAATGCGCGCGGCAATATCGATCAAGGTACGCGCAAGCGCCGCCAGCTGTTCCTTGCCCGGCGTGCCCAGTTCGGCCTCGCCGGATGCGAACAGAACCTCCGACTGGAAGACGAAACGATCGCCGACGATCCGGATGTCCTGCCGCTCGCCCAGAACGTCGCGCAGCCGGCCGAAAAACTCCGAGCGATAGCGGGCAAGTTCCTGGACCTTGGAGGCCAGCGCCGCATTCAGCCGCTGGCCGAGATCGACGATTTGCGCCTTCTGTTCCTGATCGCGGGCCTCGGACGCCTCAAGCGCTTCATTGAGCGCGCCGATCTGTCCGCGCAGTTCGGCAAGCTGCTGGTTCAGCAAGGCGAGTTGAGCCTTTGCGGCCATCGAGATTTCGCGCTCCCGAACCAGATCGTCCTCGTTCGACTTGGTCTTCAGCACCATCTCCTGAAGCTGCTTTTCCAGTTCGGCGCGATAGGCGGTCATGGCGGTGACGTCCTGCCGCAGTTCCGCCAGTTCCTTCAACTGAACCTCGACGGTCTCGCGGTCGGCGGCAATGGTCTTGTTTGCCGCCTCGATTTCGATCATCAATCGCGCCAGATCCGCGTCGCGCTGCGCTATGGCGGCTTCCGAATTGCTCAGTGCCGCCGCCAGACGGGAACTTTCCGCATTGGCCGACTCGGCCTTGTCCTGCAGTTCCGCCAAGCGGCTGGTCAGGCTGTCGCGGACCGTGCGCAGGGAGTTCAGTTCGCTACCCAGTTTGTCGCGTTCGGCCAGCGTGCTCTGCAATTCGGTGGAGAGCTGAGAAACGGTTGATTGCAGGTCCGTATTCGCTGCCTTTTCAAGCGATAGCAGATCGGCCAGTTCGGAGACTTCGCGGTTCAATTGCTCCAGCGCCGCGTCGCGGCCGCTCAGCGTTTCGCTCAGATAGAATTGCGACAGCACAAAGATCAACAGCAGAAAGGTGATGATCATCACCAGATTGGACAGCGCGTCCACGAACCCTGGCCAGATGTCCAGGGTATGGCGGCTTCTGCGCGAAAGGCGTGCCATCGCGATCCGCCCCCGTCAGCCGCGCGGTCCGGGTTGGCCGGCCGACGCGGCGATGGTGCGGGCCAGAAGGCGGATTTCGCCGCGCAGTTCCTCCAGCGTCTGGGTGCGCCCGGCGGCACTCTCCTGCGCCGTGCGGGTCAGCGTCTGATCCATGCTGCGGACAGCCTGCCGTACGGCCGGATCGCCGCCGGCATTGTCGGCGAGCTTGGTCAGGACCGGCTTCAGTTCGGCCTGCCCCTCGGCCAGCTTCAGCAGGACGTGTTGCCCGGCGCGCATCTGGTCGCCCAGCGCGCCCAGCTTTTCGGTCAGTTGGAGAATATGTTGATCGGTACGCCCGCGGCTCGATTCCGCCTGACCGATCGTCCGTTCCAGCCGTTCCAGACTGTCGGCGGTCTTTTCCAGAAGTGCCTGGATATAGGCGGGAACCGATGTCTCGCCCTCGCCGCCTATGCTGCCGCTGCTGAGGCGGGTCAGCCCGGACAGCCAGTCTTCCAGTTCGTTGTAGAACCGGTTCTGCGCGTGTCCCGCGACCAGATCGAGAAGGCCGAGGACCAGCGAGCCCGACAGGCCGAACAGCGAGGAACTGAACGCTGTTCCCATGCCGCCAAGCGGCGCTTGCAGACCAGCCTTGAGATCCGCCAGCATGGTGCCGACATCGCCGCTGCTGCTGGTCAGACTGCCAATGACGCCGCCGATGGCCGAAACCGTCTGCAACAGGCCCCAGAAGGTGCCGAGCAGGCCCAGAAAAACCAGAAGTCCGATCATGTAGCGCGAATATTCACGGCGTTCGTCCAGCCGTGTCACGATCCCGTCCAGCAGCGTCCGCATGGCCACGGTCGACAGGCTGATCCGCCCGCCTCCGCGCTCGCTGCGTTCGCCCAGCATGGTCGCCATCGGCGATAGCAGGCGCGGCACCGCGGCGCTGGTGGCACCCATATGGCCGCGCTTGAAGGTTTCGATCCAGGCAACCTCCGGGGCCAGCGAGCCGACCATCTGGAAAGCGTGGACGATGCCGATCAGGAATACGAACAGGATGATGCCGTTGATGACCGCATTGGCCATGAAGGTGGCGAGCAGATCGCCATAGAAATTGGCGGCAATGGCGCCGGCTATGACGCAGGCGAGGATCAACCCCATCCGGATCAGGAACCCGCTCGGTTTCGTCATGTGCAACTCCTCAATCCCTCGTTCCGGCACCCTGGTCGTCTGTCGAGCCTAGCCGGGCGGAATCACAATATCCACCCGATCCTTCGGGTCCTCGTCGGTCTTGTCGCCCCGCGGAAGCACGGAAATCCGGTCGATGACGATCCCCTTTCCGACCAGATAATCGCGCACTGCCGTTGCCCTGGCTTGCGACAACCACCGGGCCTGGCTTGCAGATTGCGTCGCGGTGCCGGCAAAGCCAAGCACCTTGATGCGAACCCCCGGATTGGCGGCCAGCCAGAACACCAATGCATCCAGTTCCGGCCGCGCCCGATCCGGCACCTCCGAATCGCCGACGCCGTAGACGATGCGGACCGCGTCGGGATGTGGAGCCATGGCAGGCGGTCGAACCGTATCGGGCGAACCCGGCGGAAGTGTGACGGCGTCGCCACCCGACGGAGGCGCGGCGGGCGGCGGCGTCAGGTTCGGGGCGGCCGGAGGTTGCCCTGCCTGCGATGCGGCCGCGGGTTTTGTGGCCGGTGGTGGCGCGGAGAGTTTCGGCGGTGGCGGGGCCGCCAGAACCGGTGGCAGGGGGACATCCAGATGGACCGGCGGCAACGGGATGCCACCGGGCGTTCCGGCCAGCCAGGCGGCAAATTCCTCCGGGGTGACGGTCAGCCTGGATACGGGGGGAAACTCAGGCGGCGGCACGGCATCCGGCCCCCCTCCGTCCGCGGCCGCTACGGGCAACGCCAGCAGAGACGCCGCGAGAATTGCTGTCGCATGCAACCGTGCGACACGACGGGGTCCCGCCGAAAGGCGGGCGGTACTGGGGGCTGTTTTGTCCGTCATCCGCTGTCGAACCGCGGCTGTCCATCGGTTTGTATGTCGTCGCGCCCGTCGCCCGCCGGAAAGGCGATTGCCGACGCGCAGGCGACCATAACCCATGCCGTGCCGGCGCGACAACAGCCGCTTCCGGCCCGATGTCCGGGACGGGATGGAATGTCTCAGGCGGCGGTCTTCAGGACCTTCACCAACTCGGTATACAGGCGGTCGTTCGAGGCCAGGATGGTGGCGGAATCGAGCTTGTGCGCCTTGCCGCCGATTTCGCTGACATAGCCACCGGCCTCGCGCACCAGGATGGTGCCGGCGGCAACGTCCCAGGCATCCAGGCCGGTTTCCCAGAAGCCATCGTAACGCCCGGCCGCGACATAGGCGAGATCGAGCGACGCCGCACCCCAACGGCGGACGCCGGCGGTTTGGCGCATGACCGATTCCAGCTGGAGGAGAAACCGGCGATGGCCTTCGCCTTCCTGGCGTCCCAGGAACGGGATGCCGGTGGCCAGCAGCGAGTCGGCCAGACGGCCGCGGCCGGATACGCGCAGCCGCCGATCGTTGAGATAGGCGCCGGCGCCCTTTTCGGCCCAGAAGACCTCGTCCTTGATCGGATCGAACACGACGCCCGCAACAATTTCGCCAGCCCGCTCCAGCGCGATGGATACGGCAAAATGCGGCAGGCCGTGCAGGAAGTTGGTGGTACCGTCCAGCGGATCGACGATCCAGCGGTGCTCGGTGTCGTCACCCGCGATGGCGCCGGCTTCCTCCATCAGAAATCCGTAACTCGGTCGCGCCTTCAGAAGTTCCTGGCGAACCACGCGTTCGGCCTTCATGTCGGCGGCTGAGACGAAATCGGCGGGACCCTTCCGGCTGACCTGAAGCTGCTCGACCTCGCCGAAGTCGCGGATGAGCGCGCGCCCGGCCTTTTCGGCGGCACGGACCATGACGTTGATTGTGGCGGAGCGGTAAGGCATCGGGAATTCCTGTCGGTTCGGCCCCGCGGGGCGCGGATGGTGTTCAGTCGCGCGCGCGCTCGACATAGGCCACTTCGGCGGTGTTCACCACCACTCGGGTGCCGGATTCGATATGCGGTGGCACCATGATGCGTACGCCGTTCTCCAGCTTCGCCGGCTTGTAGCTGCCGGATGCCGTCTGGCCCTTGATAACCGGATCGGCCTCCACGACCTCCATGATCACGGTTTCCGGCAGGGTGACCGCGATCGGCGAGTCCTCGTGGGATTCAATCCTCACCACCATGCCCTCCTGCAGGAACCGCGCCTGATCCTCGCCGATCAGGTCGACGCCGATGGAGGTCTGCTCGAAGGTTTCCTGATCCATGAAGGTGTAGGTGTCGCCGTCGGCGAACAGGTACTGGTAGTCGCGATGATCCAGCAGCACCCGCTCAACCGTCTCGGCCGAACGGAAGCGAACATTGGTCTTGGTGCCGTCGCGCACATCGCGCAGCTCGACTTGAAGATAGGCGCCGCCCTTGCCGGGCTGCACATTCTGGATCTTCATGGCGCGCCACAGTCGGCCTTCGTGCTCGACGATATAGCCGGGGCGAACCGCGTTGCCGCTGATCTTCATCTCTTTACCATTTCAAGGCCGCCCGGACTTCCCGGGCGGCGCGGTTATACCGGCTGACGACTGCCTAGGCAATCTCGGCGATCAGTCGGTTGAAGTCCCGCACCGCCGCGGCCGGACCCTGCGGGTAGTCCCAGACTCCGGAAACGACCGCGATGAAATCGGCCCCGGCTTCGATCAGAACCGAGGCGTTGTCCACTGTGATGCCGCCGATGGCGACGCAGGGTACCTGCATTACGTCGCTCCACCAGGTCAGTATTTCCGGCTCGGCGCGGGTCTTCGGCTGCTTGGTTCCGGTCGGGAAGAAGGCGCCGAAGGCCACGTAATCCGCGCCCTGTTCCGCCGCTTCCATGGCCAGATGCCGGGAATTATGGCAGGTCACACCGACAATGGCGTCACGGCCGACACTGCGGCGCGCCTCGGCGTAGCGCGCATCCTCCTGGCCCACATGCACGCCGTCGCAGCCGGTCGCGACCGCCAGATCCGGCCGGTCATTCATCAGGAAGGCTACGTCGCGGCCCTGCACGACAGGCCGCAGGAGGTCGGCGGCGCGCCGGATATCGTCATCCGATGCGTCTTTAAGCCGCAGTTGCACACTGGCGACGTCGCCGGCATCCAGGGCGGCGGCCAGGGTGTCGCGGAACGTCGCCAGGTCCAGCTTCGGCGGCGTGATCAGATAGAGACGGCAGCGCGCCGGGTCGGTCATGTGCGGTGGCCCTCCAGCCATTTGCGGCAGGCGGCAACCCTATCGCCCGCGACGCCGTCCAGGTCAAGCGCCTCGGGTCGTTCGGCGAAGACCGCCGCGCCGTATTGCCTGGCGATATCGGCAATCTTGTCGGCTGTCGGGCCGGCAAAGCGAACGATCCGCACACCCGCCCGCAGCGCCGCCAGCGCATGGCCCGGCATGTCGCCGCAATCGAGAATGGCGGTGGCCGCCACATCGGGATGCCCGCCCCGCGCCTTTTCCACCACTGCACGAAACCAGGCCGGCCCGGCATAGCCCGCGGCCCCCGGCGCGCTGATCAGCGTCACCGAAACCCCCAGCGCCGAGGCCGCGACCAGCGCGGCCTCGGCATCGGCCAGGCTGTGGATGACGATGGCGGGCGGAGGAGGCAAGATTTCGCGCGATGTCATGGCGCATTGTAATCGCGGTTCCCGCAAAGACGAAGGGCGGAGCAATTGCCCCGCCCTGGCCTTCTGAATCGCCGTCGGCCGCTCAGATCAACTTGCCCATCGCCACGGCGGTGTCCGACATGCGGTTCGAGAAACCCCATTCGTTGTCGTACCACGACAGGATTCGGACGAACTTGCCGTCGATCACCTGGGTCTGGCTCAGGTCGAAGGTGGAACTGGCCGGATTATGGTTGAAGTCGATGGAGACCAGCGGCCTGTCGTTGACCGCCAGCACGCCCTTCAGCGGGCC
>JAHELM010000084.1 GCA_024644185.1 Rhodospirillales bacterium
CGCCATGGGGCTGCTGGGCGTGACCGTGGAGGAGGACTATGGCGGCGCCGGGATGGGTTATCTGGAACATGCGGTGGCGATGGAGGAGATCAGCCGGGCCTCGGCCAGCGTGGGCCTCAGCTATGGCGCCCATTCCAATCTCTGCGTCAACCAGATCCGCCGCAACGGGACGGCGGAACAGAAGCGCCGCTATCTGCCGAAGCTGATTTCCGGCGCGCATGTCGGCGCCCTGGCGATGAGCGAGCCGGGTGCCGGATCCGATGTGGTGTCGATGACGCTGCGGGCCGAGCGCCGGCGCGACCGCTACGTCCTGAACGGAGCCAAGATGTGGATTACCAACGGCCCCGACGCCGACACGCTGGTGGTCTACGCCAAGACCGACCCGAAGGCCGGCAGCAAGGGTATCACCGCCTTCCTGGTGGAGAAGGGCTTCAAGGGGTTCGCGACGGCGCGGAAGCTGGACAAGCTGGGCATGCGCGGCTCGAACACCTGCGAACTGGTGTTTACCGATTGCGAGGTGCCGGTGGAAAACGTGCTGGGCGCCGAGGGACGCGGCGTCGCCGTGCTGATGAGCGGCCTCGACTACGAGCGCGCGGTGCTGGCCGCCGGGCCGCTGGGCATCATGCAGGCCTGCATGGATATCGTGATTCCCTACGTGCATGAGCGTAAACAGTTCGGCCAGCCGATCGGCACCTTCCAGCTCATGCAGGGCAAGCTGGCCGACATGTATGTGACGATGAATACGGCGCGCGCCTATGTCTATGCCGTGGCCCGCGCCTGCGACGCCGGCCGCGCCACGCGCAAGGACGCGGCGGGCGCCATCCTCTATGCCGCCGAGAAGGCCACCTGGATGGCGCTGGAGGCGATCCAGACGCTGGGCGGCATGGGATACGTGAACGAGTCCCCGACGGGAAGGTTGCTGCGCGATGCGAAACTATACGAGATCGGCGCCGGCACGAGCGAAATCCGCCGCATGCTGATCGGCCGGGAGCTGTTCGAGGAAACGAAATGACCGACACCGTCAAACCCGCCGCGATCAACCCCTGGGATTTGCCGGGGAAGACCGGCACCAGCTATCCAGCACCCCACGGGGCCGATTGCATGAAGCGCGAGAAGCGCGCGCTGGGCGATGTGTTCGGGCTGACGCAGTTCGGTGTCAATCTGGTGCGGCTGCAGCCCGGCCAGATTTCGGCCCAGCGCCACTGGCACAGCCACGAGGACGAATTCGTCATGGTGCTGCGGGGCAAGCTTGTGCTGATCACCGATGCCGGCGAGCAGGATATCGGCCCCGGCATGGTCGCGGGCTTTGCCGCCGGGGTGCCGAACGGCCATCATTTCGTCAACCGCGGAACCGAGGATGCCGTCTACCTGGAAATCGGCAGCCGGGTCGAGGGCGACGGATGCGATTACCCGGACATCGACATGCTGCTGCGCTATGTCGACGGCGACTACCGTTTCGTGCACAAGGACGGCACGCCGTACTGAGCCAAGGTCCAATGCAAGGATTGGAAACACCATGACCGCGCCCGACCCGATCGTCGTCGTCTCCGCCGCCCGCACGCCGATGGGCGGGTTCCAGGGCGAGCTTTCGCCTGCAACCGCGCCGCAACTGGGCGCCATCGCGATCCGCGCGGCGCTGGAGCGCGCCGGCCTGCCGGGCGAGGCGGTGGACGAGGTGGTGATGGGCGTGGTCCTGCCGGCCGGCCTGAAACAGGCGCCGGCGCGCCAGGCGGCCCTCGGCGGCGGCATTCCCGAGGCGGTGGGCTGCACAACGGTCAACAAGATGTGCGGTTCCGGCATGAAGGCGGCGATGTTCGGCCACGACCTGATCGCCGCCGGTTCGGCGCAAATCGTAGTGGCCGGCGGCATGGAGAGCATGTCGAACGCGCCCTATCTGCTGGACCGGGCGCGCGGCGGCTATCGCCTGGGCCATGGCAAGGTCCACGACCACATGTTCCTCGACGGGCTGGAGGACGCCTATGAGGACGGCAAGCTGATGGGCGCCTATGCGGAGGATACGGCCGAGGCCTACCAGTTCACCCGCGAGGCGCAGGACGAATTCGCCATGACCTCGCTGGCCCGCGCCCTGAAGGCCGGCGCCGACGGGTCCTTTGCGGCCGAGATCGTGCCGGTGACGCTGGAGACCCGCAAGGGGTCGGCGACCGTGGCCACCGACGAACAGCCGCGCAACGCCCGGCCGGAGAAGATCCCGACGCTGAAGCCGGCCTTTCGCAAGGACGGCACGGTAACGCCGGCCAATTCCAGCTCGATCTCTGACGGCGCGGCGGCGCTGGCGATGATGCGCATGAGCGAGGCCGAGAGGCGGGGGATTACGCCGCTGGCCATCCTGCGGGCGCACGCGACCCACGCCCAGGCGCCGGCCTGGTTCACCACCGCGCCGATCGACGCCATCCGCAAGGTTCTGGCCAGGGCGGGCTGGGAGAAGGACTCGGTCGGGCTGTGGGAGATCAACGAGGCCTTTGCCGTCGTCACCATGGCGGCGATGCGCGATCTCGACCTGCCGCACGATGCGGTAAACGTGCATGGCGGCGCCTGCGCGCTGGGCCATCCCGTGGGCGCGTCGGGCGCGCGCATCATGGCGACGTTGATGGCGGCGATGGAAAAATACGGTGTCGACCGCGGCGTCGCCAGCCTGTGCATCGGCGGCGGCGAGGCGACCGCCGTGGCACTGGAAAGGGTGCGCTGATCATGGCCCAGGAACTCATCCGGATCCCGGCGCGCAAGGGCAAGGCGGCGCGCGTCGCCCGCGGCCAGACCGTCAGGCTGATCAATACCCATGGCACGCAGGTGATCGATACCTGGGCCTTCAACGCCGCCGACATGCGCGAATACATGTCGATGGAACATCTGCGCCCGACATTGGGGCGGGTCAATCCGCGGGCCGGCGATGCGCTGGTCACCAACCGGCGGCGGCCGATCCTGACCATGGTGGCCGATACCTCGCCCGGCGTCCACGACACGCTGGTCGCCGCCTGTGACCGCTATCGCTACGAATTGCTGGGCGCCAAGGGACACCACGACAACTGCACCGACAACCTGCACGCGGCGCTGGCCGAACTTGGCCTGCGATCGGACGAGACGCCGGCGCCGCTGAACATGTGGATGAACATACCCGTCGGCGCCGACTGGACGATCGATTTCCTGCCGACGGTGGCCAGGCCGGGCGATCATGTGCTGCTGCGGGCCGAAATGGATGCGATCGTCGTGTTCTCGTCCTGCCCGCAGGACATGCTGCCGATCAATGGCGAGGACTGCACCCCGGTCGAAGCACATTTCACCGTCGGATGACGCGACGTAAACGGATCGTTGGCACAAAGCTGATATAGGTAGGGACGTCCGGAAGGCGGACGGAACACGATGCGGATGGATACGATCATGATGAGACGGGTTCACCCGGTGCTGGCCGCCGGCGCAATGGCTGTTGCGCTGTGGGCGGTCCCGGCGCTGGCCGAGGGGCTGAAGCTGCGGCCGATCGATCAGGCGGGCACCGACCCGTCCTTCACGAAATTCCGGTCGGCAATGCTGGAGGCGGTGCGGCGACGCGATACCGATTTCGTGGTCGGCCAGACGTCCGAGGACATCAAGATTTCGTTCGGTGGCGATGACGGGCGCGAGGCGTTCCTGGGCGCCCTGACCGGGGCCGAGGACTGGCAGGGCGAAACCTATTGGGCCGAACTCCAGCGGGTGCTGGAAATGGGCGCGGTGCGGCTGGATGGCGGGGCGTTCTGTATGCCCTATCTGGCCTGCATGAACATTCCGGGTTGCCCGGAATGCGATCCCTACGACACGGTTGTCGTGACCTCGGCCGATACCGCCGCGCGCGCCAAGCCGCGCGACGATGCGCCGGTGGTCGCGCGGCTGGCATACGATGTGCTTCAGATGAATCACGAGGTCGATGGCGGCGAAGGATGGATCTCCGTGCTTCTGCCGGGTGACCGGTCCGGCTTCGTGCCGGCGGCCGATGCGCGCATGGCCATCGATTATCGCGCCCGCTTCGAGAAGCGCGGCGGTACCTGGCGGATGACTGTGTTCATCGCCGGCGACTGAGGAAGGGAAACGAGAGGTCATGCCCACGGTCCTGATCACGGGCGCCAACCGCGGCATCGGGCGGGAGTTCGCGCGCCAGTACCTGGCGGGCGGCTGGCGCGTCGTCGCCACCTGTCGCGATCCGGCGCAATACGATCTGGAGGGCGAGGTGTTGCCCCTCGACGTGGCCGACGGCGCCAGTATCGCGGCGCTGGCCGAACGGCTGAGTGGAGAGGCAATCGACCTGGTGGTCAACAATGCGGGCATCGGCGGGCCGGAAAACTCGGAATTCGGCCATATCGACTACAATGGCTGGGCCGAAACGCTGCGCGTGAATCTGATGGGCCCGATCCGCATGGCCGAGGCCTTCGTCGAGGCGGTGGCTCGCTCGGACATGCGCAAGATGGCCTTCGTCACCAGCCGCATGGGCAGTATCGCCGACAATTCCAGCGGCGGAGAATATGCCTACCGCACCTCCAAGACGGCGCTGAACATGGCGGTGCGAAGCCTGTCTATTGACCTCGCGCCGAAAGGGGTTATCTGTGTGCTGCTGCACCCGGGTTGGGTGAAGACCGACATGGGCGGGAAATCCGCCCCGATCGATGCGGCGACCAGTGTCGCCGGCATGCGCGCCGCGATAGAGCGCGCGACCAAGGCCGATAACGGCCGTTTCCTCAATTACGAGGGCAAGGCGTTGCCGTGGTAGCGATATACGCGCCACGGGCGTGGCATTATTTTTTGGGAGTTTTTCGAGTTGGCTGATCCTTTGATTTACGACGCTTTGATGGCTCTGGGCGGGGTAGGCGGCACCGCCGCCGGGGCCTGGGGTTTCCTGGTCGAGCCGCGCATGGTGAAGGAACGGCAGGTGCGCATCGAGACAATGCGCTGGCCTGGTCATGTGGGCGAGCTGCGCGTGGCCGTTCTTGGCGATTTCCAGGTCGGCGCGCCATGGTTCAAGCTGAAGCATCTGGATCGCGTCGTCGATCGCGTCAACGCCTTGCAGCCCGATGCGGTGGTGCTGCTTGGCGATTACGTGATCGAGGGCGTGCTGTTCGGCCGCTTCGTCGAACCCTCCGGCATCGCCCGCAGCCTGTCGCGATTGAATGCCCGCTACGGCGTCTATTCGGTGCTGGGCAATCACGACTGGTGGCATGACGGCGAGGAAATCCGCCGCGAGCTGGAAGGCGCCGGCATCGTCGTTCTGGAAAACCAGTCCGTGCCGGTGGAGACCCCGGCCGGTCGCTTCTGGATCGCCGGGCTGGCCGACGAGTCGACCCGCAGCCCTTGCGTCGCCACCACCTTCGGGCCGATTCCCGAGGACGAGCCGGTGATCGCGCTGGTGCACGATCCGGTGACCTTCTTCGGCATCCCCGAACGCGCGGCGATAACCTTCGCCGGCCATACCCATGGCGGCCAGTTCCGCCTGCCTTTCGTCGGCACGCCCTATTCGGTGGGCGGTACGCCCCGCCGCATGGCTTACGGGCTGGTACGCGAAGGCGGCAAGGATCTCTACGTCACCTCGGGGCTGGGCACCAGCGCGGTGCCGGCGCGCTTCAACATGCCGCCGGAATTCGCCCTGGTGACGCTGGCCGCCGCGCCAACCTGACCTGACAGGAGCAATCGCCCATGCCCGATCCCGTCGACTTCTATTTCGATTTTTCCAGCCCCTACGGGTATCTGGCCGCCAGGAAGATCGACGGGATCGCGGCGAAATACGGGCGGGGGGTGATCTGGCGGCCCTATCTTCTGGGCGCCGCCTTCAAGACCACCGGGCAACAGCCGCTGCTGAACATTCCACTGAAGGGCGATTATGCCCGGCGCGACCTCGCGCGGACTGCCCGGCGTGAGGGTGCGCCGTTCCGTCTGCCCGAGAAATTCCCTTTCCTGTCGGTTGCCGCCTGCCGGGCCTTCTACTGGCTGTCCGACCGCGATTCGGTGCTGGCGCGGGCGCTGGCTCTGGCGCTCTACGACGCCGCCTTCGCGCAAGGACGTGACATTTCAGGGGGCGAGGCGGTGGTCGGAATCGCCGCTGGCCTCGGTGTCGATGCCGGCGA
Organism: Rhodospirillales bacterium; assembly: GCA_024644185.1. GTDB lineage: Bacteria > Pseudomonadota > Alphaproteobacteria > UBA8366 > JADFVY01 > JAHELM01. Next base: position 6,102 of record JAHELM010000084.1, read on the forward strand.
ACTGACCGCCGCGCTCAGCGATCCGGGGGTCAAGGCGCGGTTGGCGGCCGAGGTGGACGCGGCCATTGCCCGTGGCGCCTTCGGCTCGCCCTACATCGTCATCGACGGCGAGCCGTTCTGGGGCAACGACAAACTGCAAGAGGTCGAGGCCTGGCTGAAGACCGGCGGCTGGTAGGGGCGCCATGACTGTTCTCAGATCCACCGTCGATACCCGGTCCGCCGAGTTCTCGAACAATGCCGCCGCCATGCGGGTTCTGGTCGACGATCTGCGGGGCGAGGTCGAGCGGGTGAAGCTGGGTGGCGGAGAGGCGGCGCGGGCGAAGCACCTGGCCCGCGGCAAGCTGCTCCCGCGCGATCGCGTGCGGGGATTGCTGGATCCCGGATCCCCTTTCCTTGAACTCTCGCAACTCGCCGCGCATGGCATGTACGATGCCGACATTCCAGCCGCCGGCATTCTCACCGGCATCGGCCGGATCGCCGGGATCGAATGCGTGGTCGTCTGCAACGATGCGACCGTCAAGGGTGGCACCTATTACCCGGTGACCGTGAAGAAGCATCTGCGGGCCCAGGAAATCGCCCGCGAGAACAACCTGCCCTGCGTCTATCTGGTGGATTCCGGCGGCGCCAACTTGCCGAACCAGGACGAGGTGTTTCCCGACCGCGAACATTTCGGCCGCATCTTCTACAATCAGGCCACGCTGTCGGCCGCCGGCATCCCGCAGATCGCCGTGGTCATGGGATCCTGTACCGCGGGCGGCGCCTACGTCCCGGCCATGTCCGACGAATCGATCATCGTGCGCAATCAGGGCACGATCTTCCTCGGTGGCCCGCCGCTGGTGAAGGCGGCCACCGGCGAGATCGTCACCGCCGAGGAACTGGGCGGCGCCGACGTGCATGCCCGGATTTCCGGTGTCACCGACCACTATGCCGAGGATGACGCCCATGCTCTGGCCATTGCGCGCCGCATCGTCGGCCATCTGAACCGTCGCAAGACGGTATCGCTTGATGTGACCGCGCCGCGCCCACCGCTGTACGATCCGGCGGAACTGTACGGCGTGGTTCCGGCCGATCCGCGCAAGCCCTATGACGTGCGCGACGTGATCGCCCGCATCGTCGACGCCAGCGAATTCGACGAATTCAAGCGGCTCTACGGCGAGACCCTGGTCACCGGCTTTGCCCGCATCCATGGCTATCCTGTCGGCATCGTCGCCAATAACGGCATCCTGTTTTCGGAATCGGCGCTGAAGGGCGCGCATTTCGTCGAGCTGTGCAGCCAGCGCGGCATTCCGCTGGTATTCCTGCAGAACATCGCCGGCTTCATGGTCGGCCGGAAATACGAGGCCGGCGGCATTGCCCGCGACGGTGCCAAACTGGTCACCGCCGTGGCCTGCGCCTCGGTGCCGAAGTTCACCGTGGTGATCGGCGGCTCCTTCGGGGCCGGCAATTACGGCATGTGCGGCCGCGCCTTCGGGCCACGGCTGTTGTTCATGTGGCCGAATGCGCGCATCTCGGTGATGGGCGGCGAGCAGGCGGCGGCGGTTCTGGCCCAGGTCCGGCGCGACAATCTCGAGGCCAGGGGCGACAGTTGGGGCGCCGAGGACGAGGCGAAATTCAAGGCGCCGATCCTCGAACAGTATGAGAGGCAGGGGCACCCGTATTATGCCTCGGCCCGGCTGTGGGATGACGGCATCGTCGATCCGGCCGATACCCGCGACGTGCTGGGGCTGGGAATTTCCGCCGCCCTGAACGCGCCCATTGCGCCGACCCGGTTCGGCATTTTCAGGATGTAGGCGGATGAGCGATATCGTCACCATCGACACGGACGGGCGCGGCGTGGCCACGGTCACGCTGAACCGCCCGAAGGTGCACAACGCCTTCGATGACGCGGTGGTCGCCGCGCTGACCGCGGCCTTTACCCGACTGGCCGGCGACGCCGCGGTGCGGGTCGTGGTGCTGACCGGGGCGGGGCAGAGCTTCTCGGCCGGTGCCGATCTCAACTGGATGAAGGCGATGGCGGGCTATTCGGCCGAGGAGAACCGCGCCGATGCCGAGCGTCTGGCCGACATGCTGCATCTGCTTGATATCATGCCGCAACCGAGCGTGGCG
>JAHELM010000085.1 GCA_024644185.1 Rhodospirillales bacterium
TCGGTGGAAATCACGTTCGGATTTTTGTGAACGAAATTGAATTGGCTCGATGAATTTGCATTGATGGCGTTTCGGGACAAGGTGCCCCAGGTGATCCGGCAGATCAGGCCGCCGCAATGGCGGGATATCCGCGCCGGCTTCAAGCGCCAGATTCCAGCCCTCGCCGGGTTGACGGGCGGACTTGCGCTGACCGTGGCGGCTGTCTTCACCGCCGCCGGCATCGAGGAACGGGAATCGCGCCAGCAATTCGATAGTCAGGCCGAACACAATATCGAAGTCGTCGGCAGAGCCATTGACCGCAGCCTGGCGCTGGTCAATGCCGCGGGCGGAATTTTTTCCGGCACCCAGGGCGCCAGCCGCTGGACGTTTTACGATTACGTTCAACAGGTGCGACCGTTGCATCCCGGCCTTCGGCGCCTGCAATGGTTGCCGCGAATCGCCGCCGCGAACCGTTTGGACTTTGAACTCAGGGCCCAGAAGGACGATGGGCTGACCGGATTTCGCATCCTCGATCGCGATGCTCGATCGCAAATGATTCCGGCGGCGCCACGCGATGAATATTACCCCGCGGCCTATATCGAGCCGTTCGACGGAAACGAGAATCTCCTGGGCGAGGATTTTCTGGCTTTGCCGGCCTATGGGGTGGCCATGGCGGCGGCACGCGACGACGGCCACATGGTGACGATCCTCCAGCGCGGGATCGACACGCCAACCGGCCCGCAGATCGGACTTCTCGTTTTCCGCCCGGTGTTCCATGGCGGCGTCGCGCCGGATACGCCGGAGGAACGCCGCAAGGCCATCGCCGGATATGTCGCCGGGCTGTTTCTGGTGAGCGATACCGTTGACGCCGCGATGCGGGAATATACGACGCCTTCGGCCATAGACATAGAGTTGCGCGACGATTCATCGGCGCTCGGAGACGAACGGCCGACCCCAGGCCTGGTCTATCGCTGGGTCGGGGACGGACGTAACGGCACAAGCGTGACCGATGCCGGACATGAAGGGCCGTCCGCCACGTCCACCCTCACCGTCGCCGATCGCACATGGACCATCAATGCGCACGGAACAGCAAGGGCAACCGGGGATATCGCAGGATATACCGTGTGGCTGACCGGGCTGTCCGGGCTTGCGCTGACCGCCATGCTTGCCCTGTATCTGGCGGCAATGACCAACCGCAACCGCGCCATCGAGTACGCGGTGGAAGCCCGCACGTCAGAGTTATCCGCGGCCAACGAATCGCTGTATCGCGAGATCCGCCGTCGCCGTCGTATCGAGGACGAGTTGCGACGCGCTCGCGACGCGGCCGAAGTCGCCAATCGAACCAAATCGGCTTTCCTGGCCATGGTCAGCCACGAACTGCGTACGCCTCTGAATGCAATCATCGGCTTTTCGGAGATCATGCGCGAAAGCATATTCGGCCCGGTCGGCGACCGCCGGTACAAGGGATATCTGGAGGATATCGGGCAGAGCGGGCAGCACCTCCTCGGGCTGATCAACAACATCCTCGACCTGTCGAAGGTGGAGGCGAATGAGTTCAGCTTGCATGAGGAAGTGCTGGATATGCCGGCCCTGGTCGCCGAGACTTTGCGCCTGTTCGTGAAAACGTCGACGGAGCCTGAGCACGATATCACGGTCGACGTCGCACCTGACCTGCCGAGGCTGCGGGGCGACGAACGGGCGATCCGGCAGATTCTGGTCAATCTGTTGTCGAATGCCGTAAAATTCACGCCGAAGGGCGGTACGATAACCGTTCGCCTGACGCTCGACCGTACCGGTCGCATAACCCTGGCGGTCGCCGATTCGGGAATCGGCATCGCGCGCGAGGATATGGATCGCGTTTTCCAGCCCTTCACTCAGGTCGACAGCTCGCTTGCGCGGCGCTACGAGGGCACTGGCCTCGGTCTGCCGCTGGCAAAAAATCTGGCTTCGTTGCATGACGCCGAAATCGAAATGAAAAGCCGCCCGAAACGCGGCACGACGGTGTCCGTCACCTTCCCCGCCGGCCGCACGCTGCCCGCCGAGACCGGCATGGCGGCCGAGCTTCCAGCCTGAGCGCCGCCCGAGCATGGAACGCTACACCGGTCTGCTGGCCTGTATCCTGGCCGCTTTCTTGCTCGCGGCCTGTCCGGGCACCCCGCCAGGCGGCCAGCTGACGGGCCCGGCAACCAACACGCCGGGGTCCGCCGAACCTGCGAAGCCGCGGCCCGATGCAGCGATCGCCGAGGCACAGAGAACGCTGGGCAAGCTGGGCTATGACGCCGGGCCGGTCGATGGTTTCGCCGGTGACCGGACGCGCAACGCCCTGCGGCTGTTCCAGCGCGACAATGGCCGACCGCAAACCGGCAATGCGGATAGTTCCACACTCGAAATTCTGCGCGCGGTCGAGAGGCGGACCGTCGGAATCGTTGCCGGACGGCTGGCTCTTCCGCTGGGCGACGCCACGCGCCGGCCCAAGGCCGAAACCGGAGACGTTCACGTCTATTCCAACGGGAGTGTCGAGGCGGTCATCCGGGTCGATAGCGACCGGATCTGGTGGAACGATGCCGACAGTGCCGAGACGCCCGGCTTCGTGAATTTTCTGTTGCCACGCTGGCAACGCGGCGGCAACGCCCCGAAACTGCCGGATTCCGCAGCCGCGGTATCCGCGCTGTGGCCAATTTCCCGGAATGCTCCGGTAACTTTCACAACAGCCCCCCAACAAGACTGGCGCTGCCAGACCGAAACGCCCGTTCGTCTGGCGGTTCCCGCCGGCGTCTTCGATACGTTGCGCATTTCCTGCCAGCGGCATCCCCCGTCCGCCAGCGAATGGCAACGACGGACCTGGTATTACGCACCTGGTTTGGGCACCTATGTCCGGCGCATTGACCGCACCGGGGACGGGCGCAATGTCGCGCCGGTCGACCTGATGGCGGTCAGGCCAGGCATGGCCGATTGGCCTCCGGCGGCGCGCGCCGGGCTCGACTGGGCGGTGATACAGATGCTCGATGCGGGCGTCGTGGGCGTTCCCTCGAATTGGAGCAGCACGGGTGTCGCCGACGGATTCGACCTGATCGTAACCGGCAAGGCCGCGGTCCCGGATATGCCCGAAGACCTCTGCCTGTCCTATCTTGAGCAGCGGACGACGCCGGGACGGCAACGCAGCTTCCCCGGTGTCGCCTGCCGCGACCCGGATACCGGCCGCTGGACTATCCCGTATCTGGCGCCGAATGCCGCCGGCCAACTCCCCGAGGGTCGCTGATCCCGCAACACGAACGCTTGCCGGAAACCATCGCTTGAGGCAGGCTTGCCGCCACCCAGGCCGCCGCGGAGTTTCGATCCATGCCGAATTACGCTCCGCCGCCCGCGGGAAACGGTCGCGGTCACCCCATGGCACCCGATGGCCGGGCACCCGATGGCCGGGCACCCGATGGCCGGCGTTCGCAATGGGTGGGACTGTTGTTGATGGTGGCGGCAACCACCGCCCTGGGTCTGTTTCCGTCCGGCGCCCGAATCGCCTATGCCGGAGGCAGCACGCCGGAAACCGTCGCCGTGCTGAGGCACGTGCTCACCGTTCTGCTGGTCGGGATTTTATTGAGTGCAAAGGGGCGTCCGTCGGCGCTGCTGCTTCAGCGCGGGATGCTGGGCGCCGCGCTGGGACTCGGCGCCATTCTGGCCGTCTATTCCTGGGCCTACATCGCCGCCATCCGCTACATCCCGGTCTCCCTGGCCGTTCTTCTGCTGTACACCTTTCCGGCACAGGTGGTGCTGATGCTGACCCTGTTCGGCGGCGAGCGCGCAACCCCGGTGCGCCTGCTGTGCATTGGCATGGCATTTTCCGGAGTAGCCCTGGCCGTTGGTATCGATTCGGCGGGGCTGGACTGGCGCGGACTCGGACTCGGACTGCTGGCCGGGTTCGGGCTGGCTCTGATCACCGTCTTGCTGTCGCGGGCCACAAGCGGAACCGATGGTCGACCGCTGACCCTGCATCTGGCCCTGGTCGCGACCGTTCTGACTGGCGTGTTCGTGGGTATGGGACCCGGATTTGCCCTGCCGCAGACTCCGCTCGCCTGGGGCGGTTTCCTGTTCGCGGGCGGCGCCGCGGCTCTCGGCATCACCTTGTATTTCCTGGCGCTTCCATTGATTGGCCCGGTGCGCACATCGGTGCTGTCGAATCTGGAGCCGGTGGTCGCCATTGCCGGGGCCGTCGCCTTTCTCGGCGAGCGGCCATCGGGCGGCCAACTTGTCGGTGTTGTGCTCGTCCTGTCCGCGATCGTCCTGCAGCAATTTGCCGACCGCCGCGTCGCCTGATCCTGGGCTCCGCCCGCCGCGGCGCCCATAACTTGAGAAATCTCCGACATTTGGGGCAAAATCATATCGAAGCCACAAGATGTATTGTCGCTCCCCAGATTTTGTATTAACCTCGCCAAACAATCCCAAATATAGGGATTTGCGGGAAATCGGGGGAATGCTGGCTTGCAGGGGCCTCTCCCTCACTTGAATCGAAAAGTCGTGACGGACGGTCTCGGACCGTGGTGGCACGGATCAGGGAGAGATCGAACTCATGCGTATCGAACGCCGTTTCACCCGGGATGGGCAGTCCCCCTACAGCGAGATTGAATTTCGCAAAACGAACAGCGAAATCCGTAACCCTGACGGATCCGTTGTGTTCCGGCTCGAGGACATCCAGGTGCCGGCGCCGTGGAGTCAGGTGGCCGCGGACGTGCTGGCGCAAAAATACTTCCGCAAGGCAGGCATCCCGGCGCGGTTGAAGCCGGCCGCCGAATCGGACGTGCCGGAATGGCTGTGGCGCAAGGAAGCCGATCAGGACGCATTGGAAAAACTGCCCAAGGACGCCCGTACCACGCATGAGGATGACGCGCGCCAGGTTTTCGACCGGTTGGCGGGAACATGGACCTATTGGGGCTGGAAGGGCGGCTATTTCGATTCGGAAGCCGACGCGCGTGCCTATTTCGACGAGATGCGCTGGATGCTGTCGACCCAGATGGGGGCGCCGAACTCGCCGCAATGGTTCAACACCGGGCTGCACTGGGCCTATGGCATCGACGGCCCTGGCCAGGGCCACTTCTATGTCGACTTCAAGACCGGCGAGGCGATGCCGTCCAGTTCGGCCTATGAGCGGCCGCAACCGCATGCCTGTTTCATCCAGGCGGTGAACGACGACCTCGTCAGCGAGGGCGGCATCATGGATCTGTGGGTGCGTGAAGCGCGCCTGTTCAAATACGGCTCGGGCACCGGCAGCAATTTCTCGCGCATTCGCGGCGATGGCGAGAAGCTGTCGGGCGGCGGGCGGTCTTCCGGCCTGATGAGCTTCCTCAAAATCGGCGATCGGGCGGCCGGCGCCATCAAGTCGGGCGGCACCACGCGGCGTGCCGCCAAGATGGTCACCGTCGACATCGACCATCCCGACATCGAGGAATACATCAACTGGAAGGTGATCGAGGAACAGAAGGTCGCCTCGCTGGTAACCGGCTCGCGGGCCTGCCGCCAGCATCTGGGCGCGGCGGTAGAGGCCTGTCACAGCATCGCCGCCAAGGCGTTGCCGGACGATGAGCGGTACAACGCGCGGAAGAACCCGGAACTGAAGAAAGCGGTGATCGACGCACGCCGGGCCTCGGTGCCCGAGAGCTATATCCAGCGCGTCATCGAATTCGCGCGCCAAGGCTATACCGGCATCGAGTTTCCGCTCTACGACACGGACTGGGACTCCGATGCCTATCTGACCGTCTCCGGCCAGAATTCCAACAACTCCGTGCGGCTGACCAACGATTTCATTGCCGCGGTCGACGCCGATGCCGACTGGTCACTGACGCGCCGCACCGATGGCAAGGTCGCCAAGACCGTGAAAGCCCGCAAATTGTGGGACGACATTGCCTATGCCGCCTGGGCCTGCGCCGATCCAGGGCTGCAGTTCGATACCACGATCAACGAATGGCACACCTGCAGCAATTCCGGGCGGATCAATGCCTCGAATCCGTGCTCGGAATACATGTTCCTGGACGATACCGCCTGCAATCTGGCCTCGCTCAACCTGATGACGTTCCGCGGCGAGGACGGGAACTTCGACATCCCCGGCTTCGAGCATGCGGTCCGCCTGTGGACGGTGACTCTGGAGATCGCGGTTCTGATGGCGCAGTTCCCGTCCCGCAAGATCGCCGAACTGAGCTATCGCTACCGCACGCTTGGCCTGGGCTATGCCAATATCGGCGCGCTGATGATGGCCAGTGGACTTGGCTATGACAGCGACAAGGGCCGGGCCCTCTGCGGCGCCATTACCGCGCTGATGACCGGCGTCGCCTATGCCACCTCCGCCGAGATGGCCGAGGAACTGGGCGCGTTCCCCGGCTATGCCGACAATGCCGAGCCGATGCTGCGGGTGATCCGCAACCACCGGCGCGCGGCGCGCGGTGAAACCAAAGGCTACGAAGGCCTGTCGGTCACACCGGTTGTCCTCGACATTGCGAACTGCCCGCAGCCGGACCTTCCGGAAGCGGCAGCCGCGGCCTGGGATCGGGCGCTGGATCTGGGCCAGAAGCATGGCTATCGCAATGCCCAGTCCACGGTGATCGCGCCGACCGGCACGATCGGCCTGGTGATGGATTGCGACACGACCGGAATCGAACCCGACTTTGCCCTGGTAAAGTTCAAGAAGCTGGCCGGGGGCGGCTATTTCCGCATCATCAATCGCACGGTGCCGCTGGCCCTGCGCACCATGGGCTACGATGACGGCGAGATCGCCGAAATCATCGCCTATGCGGTCGGCCATGGCACGCTTCGCGATGCCCCGGGGGTCAATCACGGATTGCTGGCGCGGAAGGGTTTCACGGCGGCCCAGTTCTCGGCGCTCGAGTCCGCCCTGGCCAATGCTTTCGACATCCGTTTTGCCTTCAACAAATGGGCGCTGGGCGAGACTTTCTGCCGCGATGTTCTGGGCTTCACCGACGCGCAGATGGACGATGTATCGTTCGACATGCTGACGGCGCTGGGCTTTGACCGGAAGGCCATCGACGCCGCCAACGGATATTGCTGCGGCAGCATGACGCTCGAAGGTGCCCCGCATCTGAAACCCGAGGATATTTCGGTTTTCGACTGTGCGAATCCCTGCGGACGCACCGGCAAACGTTTTCTTTCGGTCGACAGCCATATCCACATGATGGCGGCGGCGCAGCCTTTCATCTCCGGCGCCATATCCAAGACCATCAACATGCCCCATAACGCCGAGATCGACGCCTGCAAGGACGCCTATCGGCTGTCCTGGAGCCTGGGTCTGAAGGCCAATGCACTCTATCGCGACGGCTCCAAGCTCAGCCAGCCGCTGTCGTCCTCGCTGCTCTCGGACGACGACATCGCGGCGGCGGAAGCCGCGGCCGATATCGCCGAGGCTCCGAAAGCCATGGCGGTACCGATGCTGGCCGAAAAGATCGTCGAACGGATCATCGAACGCCGTGCCGACCGGCGGCGGCTGCCGGGTCGCCGCAAGGGCTATACCCAGAAGGCGATCGTCGGCGGGCACAAGGTCTATCTGCGCACCGGCGAGTACGAGGACGGGGCGATCGGGGAAATCTTCATCGACATGCACAAGGAGGGCGCCGCCTTCCGGTCGTTGATGAACAATTTCGCCATCGCCATCTCGATCGGCCTGCAATACGGCGTGCCGCTGGACGAATTCGTCGAGGCCTTCACCTTCACCCGGTTCGAACCCTCGGGCATCGTCGAGGGCAACGAAACGATCAAGATGTCGACCTCGGTTCTCGATTACATTTTCCGCGAACTGGCGATTTCCTACCTGGGGCGCAGCGACCTCGCCCATGCCGAGGCGGCGGATGTCCTGCCGGATGCGTTGGGACGGGGTAACGCCGAAGGCGATCTGCCGGAAAGCGATAACCCGGCCATCGCCGCCTTGCAGAAGGTTGCCAGCACCGGGTTCGTCCGGTCGTCCCGCCTGCTGGTGTACAAGGGCGGCGCGGCCAATAGCATGCGGGCCGTGGCCGGCGGCGGAGGCATGACGGCATTGGCCACCGGTACGGTTGGCGCGGTATCGACGGTCGAGATGGCGGTCGGCGCGGGCGCCCAGACTGTCAGCGGCGAGAGCGATCGCCTGAGCCGGATGCGCGAGGCACGCGCGAAGGGCTATGAGGGCGATGCCTGCGGCGAATGCGGCAATTTCACGC